>JAFEBB010000039.1 GCA_018266075.1 Deltaproteobacteria bacterium
GAAAGCAGCCTGAGTGCTATCAACTACGTGTCTCAGAAATCGGAAGCGCTACACTCCGATTCCCACGTGATGCGAGCATCCAACGGAACGGACGCATCATGGCCGTCGTCTCCCACGAGCACGTTCCCTGATTCGTTGGGGGCGTCGAGGGCCGTGGCGGCGCCCAGAGAGATGTTGAGCGCAGCGCGCGTGGTGGCCCCGCAATCGCGCTCGTAGATCACGATGGAGCGCGAGCCGCTGGGTGACGGCACCTTGCGAATCGGGGTGCTTCCGCAAAGGCCGTCTTCAACGTTGCGAATGAGAAACCAAAGACCTCCTGCAACGACGGCTGGAATGGCGACCGCGGCCGCGATGAGCCAACGCTTCCACGTCATGCGGGTCGAGGCACGTCGCGTCACGCCTCACCTCGCCGCCAACCGCATCAGCGCTTTCAAGCAATCATCCTTCTTCGAGATCCGCTGCCGAAGCTGCGCCAGAGGTGGGCGCGAAGTCTCGACGTCTCTGCCCAAGTCCCCATGAGCCGTTCACCGACCTCAGGGAGACGTGTCGTTGCACACGACGATTCCGGAGTCGGTGAACCCCCCAGCGATCGGATGGCCGCAGATTCCCGCGTCGGCAGAGCCGAAGCAGCTGCAATACGGGTCATGGAAGGGCTCCAACGGGTCGAGCTCGGGCAACCTTTCCTCGCTACGGCGCGAGCAAGTTCGTCACCGTCGAGGCCGACTCCTCCGGCAAGACACTTCGGAACGGCGCTGAGCTCGAGAAGCCCACGTTGTTGTCCGCGAGCACGACCAAATAGAACCGCGAGCTGCTCGTGGCCCCGGAGTTGTCGAGGATGCCGTCCGGCAACGTGAGCTGGGTCGTGGGCGCGGGAACGATGAAGCTACCCACTTGATAATCGGAGACTCGTTGTGCAGTCGCGTCATAGTCCACCTGGTGCACGGCCACGCTGTAGTAGGTCGCGGTGCCCAACGACGGCGCGTACCAGGTGATGACAGGCGTCTTTCCGATGCCGGTCTGCGCCACATTCGAAGGCCGCCCGTTGACCAGCACGTCTCGCGGCGGCGAGATGGCCGGCGTGAGCGTCGAAGGGAAGCTCGAGAGAAGATCAACGTATTGGTATTGCGGCCTCACGTAGAGAGCGCCGCCCGTACGCGAATCCACCGTGAGCTTCAGGTAGCTCACCAGCGACGCCGTGGCCACGACCGGCCACGAAGGTGGATACGGGTTCGCGTAGTTGGCAGCCGCCGTCCACGGCGAGCTCGAGCTGAAGTCTGTGTTGTAGACGTAGAGCAGGTCGGCCGACCACGAGTACTGACCAAACGCAACGTCGCCCGGGAAGGCGCTCAGGTTCATTCCGCCATACCAGGGGCCCGAGCCCGTGGGCAGGTCCGAGGCACCAGGCATCTCGCGAGGAAGGATGGCCGAGAACGGCGTGGCACCCACGACCGGCGCCAGCGCACCGGAGAGGGTATTGGTACCGCTCGCGCCGATGGACGCACCCGTGAGGTCCGCGAAGCCGACGAGCGACCGCAGCGAGAGCGCGCCGTTGTCACCCGCATCCACGGTCACCAATTGTGAAATGTAGAGTGCATCACCGTGGGTTGGGTCGACGCCCACGGGATTCGAATATTCGTTGAGCGTGGACCAGTCCGCGGAGCCGACGAGCGCGGAAGCGAGGCCGCCGTCCGCGGGTGCGAACGGGTACTGAAAATCAAAATTATAGAATGCATCGTTGGGCGCGATGGCTTCGACCAACTCTTGAGAGACGTCGATGGGCTGGATGCCGGTCACGTTCACGGCGACGCTCAGACCTTGACCGTAGGCGAGCTGCTCATCGTCGGGACGGCCGCCCACGACGTATCCCAGATCCAGCACGCGAGCCGAGGTGAGGACACCGGTGTAGTCGTTCAAGAAGACGAGGTAGCTCGCACCTTGAGGCACGCCGTCGATCGTGAAGGTGCCGTCGCTCGCGCCCACGCCATCCAGGCTTTGGTAGCCGGCATCGGCCAGCACGACCATTCCGGCGATGCTCAATTGCGAGAGGTCGTTGTTGCGATTGATCCATCCGGCGTCGCCCTCGACGTATCCGCCGTCGAGGGGAACATAGGTGGCGACCGCGTCACCGGTGATGGGCGTGCCCCCGGTCGACCCGGATGAGCTCGAGACGGAGCCGGTGCTGGATCCCGTGGAAGCGCCGGAGGTTCCCGTGGTCGCCGTCGAGGAAGTCGTCGAACCGGAGGCCGTGGAATTGCCGCTCGAGGCGCCAGAGGTCGTTGCGCCGCTGGTCGTCGTGGTCGCGCCCGAGGAGCCGGAGCTGCCGGTCGAGCCTGAGCATGCCGCAGTCATCAAGAGGATCGACACGAGCGAACGGCGGAGAAACATGGACTCAACCTCCATAACTCCTGAGCGACGCGATCCGAACCGTACCAGGGAAAACCGCAAATCGCGTACGCGAAAGCTCTTTCGCCGGCTAGAGTTCCCGGATGTTCCGGACCGCGGTCATCGCCGCCCTCATGGGTCTCGCGGCGTGCAGCTCTGCGCCGGAGAGCGTCGACGCGGGCGGCTGCGCCGACGGGTCGCCCAACGGCGAGCCTTCGACGACGCAGACGTGCATCGGCTCAGACGACGCGGGCTGCACCGCAATCGACGCCATCTGCTGCGCTGGAACGGCGACTTGTCCGACTTCAGGGGGGCGGTTGGTCACCATCGACGAGGCCAATCGCCTAGGCTGCGTGTACCTCAACCTCGTTGCTGGCTGCCCATGAGATGCCTGTCCGTGCTGGTGCTCGTGGTTCTCACCGGCTGCGGCAAGCCGGACTGCCAGGCGCTCTTCGATGAGCGCAGCCAAATCAGCGCGGGCTTCTCGCGCGGCTGCAGCGCCGACAGCGATTGCGTGGCCGTCTCGACGCCGCAGAACTGCTTCCTGGATTGCGGCGCCGTCGTCCTCGCGGACCAGCAGCAGGCCTTCGCCGACAAGATCGCCCAGTTCGACGCCGACCACTGCGCCAGCACCGGTTGCCACGCAGCCGCGATGTGCGCGGGTGCTCTGATCCCGCACTGCGTCCAGGGCGTGTGCCAGTGATCAGCCGGCTTCTGCCTCGGACATCTGCGGCCGCTCCGCCGCCACAATCAACGAGTGCAGCATGCCCGCGATGTCCGCGAGGTCGCTGAGCACATCGAGGTGAATCGAGCTCGAGCCACGCGTGCCGGGCTCGCTCCGCTGCAATCGCTCGATGTGGTTTCGCCGCAGCCGCTCTTCTTCCTGGGTGATGTGATCCACGAGCCGCTGCGCGCGCCGTCCCAGCTCCTCGTCGCTCGTCGCGAACGCGGAGACCGCCGTGTCGAACGCCTCGCCCACCTGATCGAGCAGCGCCTCGAGCTCCTTGCGGCCCTCCTCGGAGAAGTTCACGCCCTGGTCGGCCTTCTTGCGCGCGAGCGGGATCAGCGAGCGGGTGATCACGTCGCCCACGCCCTCGAGGTCGGAGCAGACGTTGATGAGCTGCATGCGCCGGTTGCCCTGCTGCGGGCTCATGCGGTCCGAGCCGAGCCGCGCCAGGTAGAAACGGATCTCGCGGTTGAGCAGGTCGACCTTGTCGTCCTCGGCGACGATCACGTCGCACTTGTCGCGCTGGTTCTCGAGGAGCGGCTCGGCGATGCCCCGGAGCATGTCGGCCACGATCTCCGCCATGTTCATGAGCTCGCGCACCGCCTGGCCAAACGCGAGCGCCGGCGTGTCCAGCGCCTCGGGCGCGAGGTGCCGCACCCGGAACGCCTGCTCGCCCAACTCCGGCGCGTAGAAGCGCTCCACCAGCCGCGCGATCGGCCCCAGGGAAATCAAGCCGAGCACCATGATCACCGCGTTGTAGAGCGTGTGCGCATTGGCGACCTGCCGCGCGCCGCTCGCCGACGTCAGCGCCACGGCGTGCGCCGCCGGACCCAGCAGCGGGAGCACCACCACCGCGCCCACGATCTTCAAGGTGATGTTGGCCACCGCCGCGCGCCGTCCGTCGATGGGCTTGCGCAGCGCGTGCAAGAGCGGCGTGAGCGTGGTGCCGATGTTGGCGCCGAGCACGAACGGGATGGCACCCTCGAGGCTCAGGCTCCCCGCGGCCGCTGCCGAGAGCACCAGTCCAATCGTCGGCGCCGAGCCTTGCAAGAGCACCGTCACCGCCGCGGCGGCCGCGACCGAGAGGATCGGCCGAGAAGCGAGGAAAGCCACCGCCGCCTGGCCTTCGGCGCCCCGCAAGAGCGGCACCACGCCCGAGCCCATCACGTCGAGGCCGAAGAAGAGCAGGCCCAGGCCCACCAGGATGCGTCCGGTCGCGGCGAACGCGCGCGAGCCGAGCTGGCCGGCCACGCCCGCGCCCACCAGCAAGAGCGCGTACGCGGAGATGTTGAACGTGACCAGCTGGACGATGAACGTGGTCCCCAGGCCGGCGCCGAGCAGCACCGCGAGCGCCTCGGCGAAGTCGCACATGCCCGAGGCGCAGTAGTCGACCACCATCAGCGTCACGGCCGTGGATGACTGGATCACCACCGTGAAGAGCAGGCCCGCGCCCGCGCCCACGATGCGGTTGGAGGTGATGGCGCCGATGAGCCGACGGAGCCGGTCACCCGCGGCGAGCTGGAGGCCGCTCTTGGCCTGGTCGAGGCCGTGCAGAAAGATCGCCAGCCCTCCAATGAGGACCAGCCAGGCGGTGTCCATCAGTCCCTTGTGCGCTCGGAGATCACGTCGGCAACGGGAAGCCTAGCCCGAAGCAGACGCCGCAGATAACTCCATCCTCGAGCGCGCCGCGGCCGTCGCAGTTGGCGCAGCTCGGCGCGCCGGCCGGGCGGACAGGCAAGAGCTCGCGCAGCTCGGGGTACGTCTTCGCGCCATTCACCAGCGCCACCAGCCGCCAGTTCGGGGCCGCGTCGCCAAAGCTGCGCTCGGGCTTCTCCCAGACGATCTGCACCACGCGTCCATCGGGCCGCAGCGCCAGACAACCGCCGACGTCCGAGTAGAGCGGCAGCGCGCCGAACGCGGCCACGTCGCGGAGCTCGTGCTGGAGATCGGGCTTCGCGAGGTAGGCGAGCAGCCAGCCTTGGATGCGCGTGCGCCAGGCTTCGTCGAGCATGAACGCGGGTGTAACGAAGGTCGGCCGCGTGAGCAATCTTCGCGCGGCAACGGATTTCCCTGCGAGGGAGAGTCTGGCTAGGATCGTTGCTCGGCCGGCGTTCGTTCTCTGCCTCAGTTGGAGTCTCTTTGGCCTCCCCGCGAATCCTCGTCCTTGGCGCCTTGGCGCTCGCCGCGTGCGGCAGCGACCTCACCATCTCGCCCACCGCCTTGCCCAACGGCGCCGTGGGCCTGCCGTACCACGCGCAGCTCACCAGCACGGGCAACACGCCCATCTCCTGGAAGCTCACCCAGGGCGTGCTCCCCGACGGCGTCATCCTGAGCGACGGCTCCGGCTCGCTCGACGGCACGCCCACGACGGCCGGCACCTTCAGCTTCAGCGTGGAGAGCACTGAGTCGGCGACGTTCCACTCGAACAACGGCAAGGAGAGCTACACGCTCACCATCCTGCCCAAGCTGGTGGCGCCCGCGAGTGTGCCTGCAGCCGAAGCGGGCCAGAGCTACTCGCAGGTGGTGACGGCGTCGGGCGGCGTGGGGCCATACAAGATCGACGTGAAGGGCCTGCCCGGCCACTTCCACTTCGACGCGACCACCAACACCATCACCGGCGATCCGACGTTCGCGGGCAGCTACGAGCTGGAGATCGACGTCACCGACTCGGGCAGCCCGCAGCAGGCCGCGGTGAGCACGCCCACGCTCACCGTGAAGCCGGTGCAGGTGAGCATCGGCACCACCTCGCCGCTCGCGAACGCGCAGCTCAACCAGCCGTACTCGGTGACCCTCCAGACCGAGAACGGCGCCGGGCCCTTCCAGTGGAGCGTGACCGCGGGAACGCTGCCCACCGGGCTCGACCTCAATCCGTCGACGGGCACCATCTCCGGCACGCCCACCCAGACGGGCACCGCGACCTTCACCCTCAACGTGGCCGACCTGGGCTCGCCGCCGGACTCGGCGACCCAGCAGTTCTCCCTCACCGTCCAGTGACCATGACTCGACTCCTCCCTGCCCTCCTGGTCTTTGCGCTGGCCGGCTGCGCGGTCGACGACAACAACCCGAACCTCACCGACGCCGGTCCGACCGGGCCGCGCTACGACCAGCTCGATCAGTCGAACGCGACGATGTCGCTGGCGGTGTCCGCCGATGACTCCACGGCCACCGTCTCGGTGACGCTCACCAACTCCGCAGGCCAGCCGGTGACGCTGCAGAGCGGCCAGAAGCTCCAGGTCAACGGCGTGGACCTCGCGGGAAGCGCGGGCTCGTACGCGCAGACGGTGCCCGCGGCGTCGACGTATGCCGTCGTGGTGAACGAGCCACGGCACGGCGTGCTCACGACCGACTTCTCCCCCGCGCCGACGTTCGCCATCACCAGCACCGGGCTCGACCTCGCGGGCAGCACGCTCACCTGGAGCCCCGTCGACGGCGCGGCCAAGGTGGACGTGTCCATGAGCCAGCAAGGCGCGAGCACGCTGCAGACCGCCGACTTCCCGCTCACCACCGACCCCGGCACGCTGCACCTCACCGACGTGCAGCTCTCCAAGTTCGTTCAGGGCTTCCCGCTGACGCTCACCATCACCCGCACGGACAACGGCCCGGCGCTGCAAGGCGTGGCCACGAGCAGCGTGACGCTCACGCGCACGCGCACGCAGAGCATCACGCCCACGTCGAGCCTGTAACCGAACGGTTACAAGCTACTTGGTCAGCGAGATCGCCACCGGCTTGGCGTCCCAGATCTGCTCGGCGTACTGGCCCACCGCGCGGTCGCTGGAGAACTTGCCCATGCGCGCGACGTTCAGGATGGCCATGCGCGTCCACTTGTCCTGATCGAGCCAGGCCTCCTCGACCTTCTTCTGCGCGTCGAGGTAGCTGCGGAAATCGGCGAGCAAGAGGTACTCGTCGCCGTGGCGCAGGAGGTTGTCCACGATCGGCTGGAAGAGCGTCGGGTTGCCGCCGGAGAAGTCGCCGCGCGCAATCGCGTCGAGCACCGCGCGGAGCTCGGGGTCGCTCTCGTAGTGCTTCCACGGGTCGTAGCCGTCGCTCTTGGTCTGGGCCACCTGCTCGGCCGTGAGCCCGAAGAGGAAGAAGTTCTCCGGGCCGACCTCCTCGCGCATCTCCACGTTGGCGCCGTCGAGCGTGCCCAGCGTCAGCGCGCCGTTGAGGGCGAACTTCATGTTGCCCGTGCCCGACGCTTCCTTGCCGGCCGTGGAGATCTGCTGGCTCAGGTCGCTCGCGGGAAAGATCTTCTCTGCGAGCGAGACGCGATAGTTGGGAATGAACGCCACGCGCAGCTTGCCGCGCGTCGCGGGATCGTTGTTCACCACGTCGGCCACGCCGTTCACCAGGCGGATGATGAGCTTGGCGATGGCGTAGCCCGGCGCGCTCTTGCCGCCGATGAGCACGTTGCGCGGCACCTTCACGTGCGACGGGTTCGCCTTGATTCGGTGGTACAGCGCCACCACGTGCAGCACATTGAGCAACTGGCGCTTGTACTCGTGGATGCGCTTCACCTGGACGTCGAACATGGCGTTCACGTCCAGCTCCACGCCGGTCTCCGCCTTCACGATGGCGGCGAGCTCTTCCTTGTTCGCCTTCTTCACCTTCTTGAACTCGGCGCGGAAGCTCTTGTCGTCGGCGAGCTTCTCCAGCTCCTTGAGCTCGCTGAGCTTGGTGGTCCAGCCCTCGCCGATGCTCTTGGTGATCATCGCCGAGAGCTTCGGGTTCGCCTGAAGCAGCCAGCGCCGCGGCGTGACGCCGTTGGTGATGTTGACGATCTTCTTCTTGTCGAGCGCGTCGAACTCGGGGAGCAGCGTCTGCTTGATGAGCTGGGTGTGCAGCGCGGCCACGCCGTTCACGTGGTGCGAGCCCACGGTCGCGAGCACGGCCATGCGCACCCGCTTGCCGCCCTCCTCGCCGATGATCGACAGCTTGCGCTTGCCCTCGTCGGTTCCGAAGGGCGTGCCCTCGAGGCTCTTCAGCCAGCGCGCGTTGATCTCGTAGATGAGCTGCATGTGCCGCGGCAGCAAGCGCTCCATGAGGTCCACAGGCCAGGTCTCGAGCGCCTCCGCGAGCAGCGTGTGGTTCGTGTACGCGAAGGTCTTGCTGCAGATCGCCCAGGCCTGATCCCAGCCGAGGTGGTGCTGATCGAGCAGCACGCGCATCAGCTCGGGGATCGCGATCGCGGGGTGCGTGTCGTTGAGCTGGATGGCGACCTTGTCCGAGAACGCGTCGAAGTTCTTGTGGCCGGTCAGGTAGCGCCGGACGATGTCCTGGATGCTGCAGCTCACGAAGAAGTACTGCTGCTTGAGCCGCAGCTCCTTGCCCTCGGGATACGAGTCGTTCGGGTAGAGCACCTTGGAGATGTTCTCCGAGACGTCCTTCTGCTCCACCGCGCGGAGGTAGTCGCCCGCGTTGAACACGCCGAGGTCGAACTCGCTCGTCGCGCGCGCGCGCCACAGCCGCAAGGTGTTAACCGTATCGTTACGAAACCCGGCGACGGGCGTGTCGTAGGGCATGCCCACCACGTCCTGGGTGTCGATCCACTCCGCGCGATAGCGGCCCTCGGAGTCGGTCTTGGGCGCCACGCGGCCGTAGAGCTTCACCGGCACCAGGTACTCGGGCCGCGAGAACTCCCACGGATTGCCCAGGCGCAGCCACTGCTCCGGTCGCTCCACCTGCGCGCCGTTGCGGATGACCTGGTCGAAGATGCCGAACTCGTAGCGGATGCCGTAGCCGTAGCCGGGCAGCGCGAGGGTGGCCATCGAGTCCAGGTAGCAGGCCGCCAGGCGACCCAGGCCGCCGTTGCCGAGGCCCGCGTCGGCCTCCTGCTCGATGAGGTCGGTGAGGTTGATGCCGAAGTCCGAGAGGATCTTCGAGACCTCGTCGTAGAGCCCCACGTTGATGAGGTTGTTCGCCAGCGCGCGCCCCATGAGGAACTCCATGGAGAGGTAGTAGGTGCGCTTGGCGTCGACCTCGTAGTAGCGCTGCTGCGTCCGAATCCACCGCTGCATCAAGCGGTCGCGCACCACGCTGGCGAGGGCCACGTAGGCGTCGCGGCGCTGGGCGTTATGGTGGTCCTTGCCGACTGTGTAGAAGAGGTGCTCCAGGAACGCCTTCTGGATGCTGGGGACGTCCATTCCGGTGCGGTTGTCGACGGCGCGCAGCTGCGCCTGGGCGATCTTCTCGCGGGCAGCCAGCACCTCGGCTTGCGGCTTGGACATGGTCGCGCTCCCTGGACGATGGTGACGCGCGAGCGTGGCACAGCCGCGAACCGCGCGCCACGAGTTGCGGCGGAGCGTCCAGCATCACACCGAGCGATTGCTTGCGCGCCTGCCAGGACGCGCGCCATCGTGGAGCTTCTCCGAGGGGGAAACGAATGCGAATCGCGGCCATGGTGGGCCTGGGGGCGCTCTGTCTGGCGTGCTCGGGAAGCAGCAGCAGCTCGAGCTCCAGCAGCGGCGGCTCGGGAAGCGCCGGCACCACGTCGACCACGTCGACGACGACGGGTGGCAGCAGCGGCAGCGGCGGCAGCAGTGGGACGAGCGGCAGCGTCACCGCGGCCCAGGCGTGCACCGACTACGCGAACGCGTTCTGCACCAAGTACTCCACGTGCGTGGGCACCACGTACTTCGACGCGGTGATCGGCTCGGTCGCCGACTGCAACACGCGCGTGAACCTCCTCTGCACCAACTCGCTCGCGGCGACAGGCTCCGGAATCACCCCCAGCCTGGCCGAGACCTGCGTCGCAGCGTACTCCGCCACGACCTGCGAGCAGGCCCTCGACCACGACCCGCCCGCGGCCTGCCAGTTTCCGCCGGGCACCGTCCAGAACGGCGCCGCGTGCGCCTTCGCTTCGCAATGCGCGAGCTTGAACTGCGTGGTCCCCGACGGCGGCGGTTGCGGCAACTGCGCGCCGGCAGGCGCAATCGGCGACTCCTGCTCGAGCGACGACGGCTGCCCCTATGGCAGCACCTGCTTGGCCGGCACGTGCTCGAGCTTTGCGGGTGACGGCGGCGCGTGCGGCGCGGGCGTGGCGGCGTGTCCGTTCCGCTACTCGTGCAGCGGCTCGGCTGGAGCGCAGCAGTGCTTGCCCTGGCTGACCTCGGCGGGCACGGGCTGCGGCGACGGCGGCTTCAACCAGGACTGCGACTTCACCGCGGGACTCTTCTGCGATCCGGTTCACCACGTGTGCAACAGCATCGACTTCGCGGACGCGGGCGACCCGTGCGGCTTCTCCTACTTCCCGGCCGACGGCGGCGACTCGTACGTGGCCTGCTCCGGCGGCTCGCAGTGCGTGGGCGCGTCGTACCCGACCTTGGGCACGTGCACCTCGCAGATCGCCGATGGCCAGCCGTGCGCCACCGACGGCGGCACGGCTTCCTGCCAGCTCGGCGCGAGCTGCGTGAACGGGACCTGCGCCGTACCGAACGCCTCGACCTGTCCTTAACGCCGATGCACGCGCCGCTCGAGCTCGCCCAGGGTGAGCTCGGCGGCGACGGGCCGGCCATGGGGACAGCGGGCCTTGAAGTCGATGCGATCGAGCTCGTCGAGGAGCGCGCGCGCCTCCTGCTCCGAGAGCGCCTGGTGTGCGCGCACCGCCGAGTGGCAAGCCATCGTCGCGAGCACGTGTGAGAGCGCGTCGTCGGCGGCGTGTTGCTGGCCCAGGTGCGCGAGCTCCTGGGCGATGTCGGTGAGCAGCTGCTTGTAGTCCGCGCCGGCGAGCAACGCGGGCACGCTCTTGAGCGCAAGCACGTCGCCGCCGAACGGCTCGAGCTCGAAGCCCAGCTTGGCGACTTCGGACTGGTGATCGAGCAGCGCGCGCGCGTCCGGCACCGGCAGCTGCACCTGCACCGGAAACAAGAAGCCCTGCCCCTGCAGCGTGCCGGCGGCGAACTGCTTGCGGAGCGCGTCGAAGCGCACGCGCTCGTGGCTGGCGTGTTGGTCCACGAGCACCAGCGTGCCGCCCGGCGCTTCGCACACCAGGTACGTGGCCGCGAGCTGGCCGATGTAGCGCAGCGAGCCGAAGTAGCCCCCGGGCATGCCGTCGCCACGATCGTCGACCGGCGCATCCAGCTCGCGCGATGCATCCCAACTCGGCGCAGGGCCCGTTCGATAGAGATCGACGGCCTCGGCCACCTGCATCGGCGTCGGCTGCGGCGCAGGACGAAAATCGAACCGCGCAGGCTCGTAGCGCGGCGATTGGACACTCCGCGAGCCGCTCTCCGGCCGATGCGCGAGCCACGGCGAGTCGCGCAGCGCGGTGCGAATCGCTTCCACCACGAGGTCGTACACGTTGCGCGCATCGACGAAGCGGACCTCGAGCTTCTGCGGATGCACGTTCACGTCGACCTGATCGAGCGGAACGTCGAGGTGCAGCACGGCTGCGGGCTGTCGTCCGGGTGCGAGGACGTTGGCGTACGCGCGTCCCACGGCGTGGAGCAGGCCGCGATCGCGCACGAAGCGCTGGTTGATGAAGGTGTAGATGCCGCGATTGGTGGAGAGCGAGTAGTCCGGCGACGCCACCCAGCCCGTCACCGCAAAGCCGCCGCGCCGCAGCTCCACCGGGATGAGCAGCTTGTGCAACTCCGGCGAGATGGCCGCGGCGATGCGCTCCGTCGCATCCGCATTTGCGGGCGAGCTGAAGCTGGTGCGACCGTTTGAGCTCAACTGAAAGGCGACGTCCGGCCGCGCGAGCGCCACCCGAATCACGGCCTCGACGCAGTGGCCCGCTTCCGTCTCGGGGCGCTTGGCGAACTTGCGGCGCGCGGGCGTGTTGAAGAACAGGTCCTCCACGACGACCTGCGTCCCCGCGGGCGCGCCCGCCTCGCCCTCTTCGACGATGGCGCCGCCCTCGATGCGGATGCGCGTGGCGGCGAGCGCGTCCTGCTCGCGCGTGGTGAGGGTGAGCTTGGCCACGCTGGCGATGGATGGGAGCGCCTCGCCGCGAAACCCCAGCGTGGCGATGCGCGCGAGCCCTTCTGCGTCGCGCAATTTCGACGTGGCGTGGCGCTCGAGGCAGAGGCGCGCGTCGTCCGGGGCCATGCCCGAGCCATCGTCGGTGACGCTGATGCGCGAGAGGCCGCCCTCGCTCAGCTCGATGCGGATGCTCGTGGCGCCGGCGTCGAGCGCGTTCTCCACCAGCTCTTTGACGACGGAGGCAGGCCGCTCGACCACCTCGCCCGCGGCGATCTGGTTGATGAGGTCGTCCGGGAGCCGCGCGACCTTGCCCATGCGGAGGTTGTACTTGCTGAGGCTCTCCACTTCCACCTTCACGTCGAGGGGTGCGCTTGCAGCAAGCCCGCATCGGCCGAACGAACCACCAGCCACGAGCCACGGCTTTTTGTTTTCGTGCTACACGTTCGCGCGCATGCCTACCGCGGGGAAAGCGACAGGTCGGCGCGGACTGGTGGTGGCGCTCACGGGTGCCGCCGGCAAGCTGGGGAGCGCGCTTCTGGAGCGTCTGCTCCAGAGCCGCGACGTCTCGGCCGTCGTCGTCTTCGACGCCGCGCCGCCGGCCTTGAGCCACGCCAAGCTGCGCTTCCAGCCGCTCGATCTCACCGCCACCTCCGCCGACGCGACCATTCGCGACGCCTTCGCGGCCAACGACGTCGAGGCGCTCGCGCACCTGCCGCTCCTCACCGCGCCGCACGATCCCGCGTACGCGCACGAAGTGGAGGCGATGGGCACGCTGCGCGTCCTGGCCGGGCTGGGCGCGAGCGAGGTGAAGCGGGTGGTGATGGTGTCCACCACGAGCGTGTACGGCGCGTCGGCCTCGAACCCGAACCACCTCGACGAGAGCTGGCCCCTGGTGGCCAAGCCGCGCTCGCGCTACCTGCGCGACAAGGTGGAGATGGAGCGCCAGGTGGGCGCCTTCCGCGCGGCCAATCCGGATCGCTCGATCACCGTGCTGCGCTTTCCGCCCATCGTCGGCGAGGGCGTCTACGACCCCTTCGCGGGCTACCTCGCGCGCCGCTTCGCGCCGGTGGTGCTGGGTTTCGATCCGCTCGTCCAGCTGGTGCACGTGGAGGACGCGCTCGCGGCCGTGCTGCGCGCCCTGCTCTCGCCCGTGCCCGGCGACTTCAACGTGGGCTCGCGCGGCGTGCTGCCGCTCTCGACGGTGCTCGAGAGTGCGGGCGTGCGCCAGGTCCCGCTGCCGTACCTCGGCGCGCCCCACGCGCTGCGGCTCACCAACGCGCTGGGGCTCACCCGCACGCCGCCTGCGCTCCTCGACTTCGTGCGATACCTCTGCGTGGCCGACTTGAGAAAGGCCGAGCGCGCCGGGCTCGGCGGGCAGCACACCATCCACGACGCGCTGCAGGCCCTGGCTCGGCGGCGCGAAGCGGGAAGGAACTAACCGATGGCAGAGCGCTCCAAGCCCAAGGGCAAAGCAGCCGCCCCGCCTGCGCGGAGCGTGCTCGGGAACGATCCCTTCCAGCGCGGCGCCGCGCCCACCGCGCCCACGCCCAACCCCATCGCCCAGCGGCCCGAGCCGGTGCGCGTGCAGCGCTTCGACGGCGACGACGCGCGGCCGGTGACCAAGAGCGAGCGGCCGCCGAAGGCTGCTCGCGCGAAGCCCGCGCCGAAGGCCGAGGCCAAGCCCGAGCCGAAGCAGAAGCCGCAGGCCCGGCCGCCGTCCAAGGCGAGCGAGGCGCGGCCGAAGAGCGCGTCGACGAAGGCGCGGCCCACCACGGCGCCCAGCATGCGCGCGGCGGAGAAGGCGAAGGCCGAGACCACCGCGCGGCCGGCGACGGTGAGCGCGCGCCCGAATGCACGCCCTGCGCGACCGAAGACCGATTCGATGCCAGCGGTCGAGCCGAAGGCCGCGCGCCCGCGCACCGACCCCATGCCGGCCACCGAGCCCAAGCCGGCCCGACCTGCGTCGCGCCCGGTGCCGGTCGTCGAGCCGGAGATCGAGACCGAGAGCGAGAGCGATCGCGACCAGGCGATGGTGCGGCACGTCCACGTGCCCGAGGTCGAGACCGAGCCCGAGCCAGAGAGTGAGCCGCCGCCGCACGACGAGCCGCGTCCGAAGCGCGAGGGCGGGCCCATGGCGGCGCTGGCCGAGCTGGCGATGCGGCAGGCGCAGGGGCTGCTGGGCGCGGTGGCCAGCTCGCCGACCGCGCTGGAGGCCGCGGCCGCGGCCATCTCCGGCACGACCGCGGTCCGCGCGCTGATGGCGCGGCCCGAGGGCCCGAAGACCGTCGACGACTTTGGCGAGGACGGCGCGCTCGTGGCCCGCACCGCGCCCACGCTCGACTTCCTCTATCGCCACTACTTCCGCGTGTCCGTCGAGGGCCAGGAGAACCTGCCGCGCCACGGCCCGCTGATGGCCATCGCGAACCACGCGGGCGCGCTGCCGCTCGACGGCCCCATCGTGCGCTCGGCGCTGGAGCGCTCGCGAGCCGCCACGCGCGCGCGCTGGCTCGTGGAGGACGCGCTCTTCCACGCGCCGTTCCTGGGCACCTGGCTGAACCGGCTCGGCGCGGTGCGGGCCTGCCCGGAGAACGCGCAGCGGCTGCTCGAGGGCGGCGCGGCGCTGGTGGTGTTCCCCGAGGGCGTGACGGGCCTGACCAAGACCTATCGCCGGCGCTACCAGCTCCAGCGCTTTGGACGCGGCGGCTTCGTGAAGCTCGCGCTGCGCACGGGCGCGCCGCTGGTGCCCACGGCCGTGCTCGGCGGCGAGGAGACGGCTCCCGTGCTGGCCACGTTCTCCGCGCCGTCGCTGGGGCTGCCGGTGGTGCCGGTGACGCCGTCGATCGTTCCGCTGCCGGCGAAGTGGACCGTGGTGTTCCTCAAGCCCATCGATCTCTCGAAGTACGGCCCAGCCGACGCGGGGGATCTCGCGCTCGTGCAGCGCGTGACCGAGGAGGTGCGCACCGCCATCGCCACCGAGCTCGAGCGGCTGCGAGGCTCGCGGCAGTCGGTGTTCCGCGGGTGAGCCGGTACGCGCTGCCGCACACCCTGCCCGACTACTTCGTGCACCGGCCGCGGTTGCTCGTGGTGGGACTCAACCCTGCGAGCTACGCAGTGCGCGTGGGCCACTACTACGCGCGGCGGAGCAACCGCTTCTGGCGGCTGCTGGTGGAGAGCGGGCTCGCGCCCGGGCCGCTCGCGCGCGAGGATGATCACCGCTTGCCCAGCCTGGGCATCGCCCTGACGGACCTGTGCAAGCGGCCCACCCCGAACGTGGACGACGTGACCGCCGACGAGTTCCGCGCGGGGCGCGCGCGGCTGGCGCGGATTGCGCGGCGAATCTCGCCGGGCGTGATCGCCTTCAACGGCCTCGCGGGATTTCGAGCGGCGTACGACCCGCGCGCGGTCGCCGGGCTACAGCCGCTGACCATCGCGGGGCGTCCGGTATTCGTGCTGCCGTCGAGCTCGGCGCGCGCCGGCGGGACGCTGAGCTTCGAGGCGCTGCTCTTGTTGTGGAAGGCGTTGCGCGTGCGGGTGGATGCGGAATCGCAAGTTGCCGCGCCGCTGATATCGTCGGCGCATGGACGCGTTTCAACTCGAGCTCAGCGAAGCCCAGAACTCCGTCGGCAACGCACTCATCGAAGCCACGCCTGAGGACTGGCCGGAGGCTCGGGTCGTGGTCGACAACTCCGAGAGCGAGGGTACGTTCGGCTGCGCGATCGGTGGTCCCCCGGACCGCGACGTGGATGTCGAAGTGACGATGACGCTCGGCAAGGCGATCCTCGAGCTGCTCGAGGTCTTCCGCCGGCACGGCAAGTCGCCGTGGAAGCGAATGGTCCTTCAGGTCAACCAGCTCGGCGACGGCTCCTGGCGCTTCCAGGTCGACTACTCCTACGAGTAGTCGTCGCCTACTTCGCGAACAGCGCGCTCGCCTCGACCACTTCCACATCTTCCGGCCGCAGCCCGAGGTCGAGCCCGGCGATGCGCCGATCGGCCTCTTCCGCGCCGCGCGGCGGCACGCCCGCATACCGCGGCGCCGACGGCTCGCCGGAGCGCAGCGTGCGCGCGAGTCCCTCGGCATCCGGACCGACGGCCACGATGCGCAGCTTGCTGGGATCGAGGTGCCGCTTCAGCGCGGCGTTCACCTGGGCCACGGTCACGCTGCCGAGCGCGTCGCGGTAGTGCGCGAGGAACTGCGGATCGCCGTAGAACGCGCCGTCGATGGCCCAGCCCAGCTCGCGCTCGTCGGTCTGCGCCCAGAGCCGCGTGGCGCCCGCGAGGAAGTTGCGCGTCCGCTGGAGCTCGCCCTCGGTGATGCCGCGCTCCACCATCTCGCGCACCACGTGCATCGCAGCGCGGAGCGCGAACACGCGGTTCTCGCGATCCACCGGTCGGACCCAGAGGCTGAAGTACTGCTGCCGCAGCGCCACGTGCGGCGCGGGGAACGTGGACGCGCCGTCCTGCACGAAGCGCTCGACGTACGCGTAGTCGCCGTAGTTCAGCCCGCGCAGATCGCGAAGCTCGCCGAAGAGCCGCCCGCCGAACTGCCGGTGCTCGCCGAGCGCGCTGATGCCCACGGCCAACGGCACGAAGTCGGGATCGCCGCGCTTCACGTCCCAGGGCATGCCCAGGAAGAACGTGGTCGAGCCCGTCCGTCGCGCCACGAGCAGCGCCCGCGGCCCGGGCGCCGCAGGCGGCAGCGCACCCACGGCCACGCCGTGCACGGGCAGCGTGGCGAGCGCGGTGTCGAGCTGCGTGGCGAGCCCCTCCGGATACGCACCCGAGAGCCCGATGGTGAGCCGGTCGCGCGTGAACACCCGCCCGAGCTGCGCGCGCGCCTCGTCGATGGTCGCGGCGGAGAGACCTGCGCTCGTCCCCGACGCGGGGCGCCCGTACGGATGCTGCGGAAAGAGCGCGGGCATGAGCGCTTCCGCGGCGAGCGCCTCGTTGGAGCCCTGCACGAGCTGCTCGAGCCCGTCGAGCGCCTCGGCGCGCGCGGACCCGAAGTCGCCTTCATCGAGCGTCGGCGCGGCCACCTCCTCGGCCATCCAGTGCGACACCTCGACGATGCTCGCGGCCGGTGCGCGCGCCGTGAAGACGACCTGCTCGCGATCGGCCTGGACGTCGATGCTCGCGCCACGCTCGTAGAGCTCCTCCTGCAGCTTCTCCGCGCCGAGCTCACGCGTGCCACCGCGCGCCATCCACTCCGCACAGAGCGCGGTGAGGCCCGCTCGGCCGAGCGGGTCGTCGATGGAGCCCGCGCGAAAGGCGAGCTTCACCGTGGCGGTGGCGCCCTTCGTGGGCGGGAGCGCGATCACCGGCAGCGGCTCCGGCGCAGCGCCGAGCGCGACGAGCAAGAGCGCGCCGATCATGGCCGGGCCTCCGGCGCCTCGAGCCGCGCGGTCGCGCGCCGCTCGGGCACCAGGTACGCGCGCGCGTACGCGGTCACGCCCGCGACATCCACGGTGGCCACATCGGAATAGAGCCACTCCGTCGCGCGTGCGTCTCCGGTCGCTGCAGAGTCGATGGCGATCTCGCGCGCCACCTGCGCGGGCGTCTCCAGCCGCGACACGGCGCCCCAGAGCACCGCCCGCCGCGCGCGCTCGAGCTGCTCGGCGTCGAGCTTGCCCTCGCGCAGCCCTCGAAGCTCCTCGTCGAGCGCCTGCTCCAGCTCGCCGAGCGAGCCCGGCTTCTGTCCCACGAGCGCCACGCAGAAGAGCGCCTCGTCGCGACGCCGGGGCGCCTCGGCGTCCACGCGATCGGCCACGTCGCGCTCGAGCACGAGCTTCTTGTGCAGCGCCGAGAGCGGTCCGCCGAGCAGCTCCGCCAGCAGCAGCGCGGCGGCGGTCCCATGGGCGCGCGCGGGCGGCACGCGGAAGCCCACGCGCTCCACCGGCGGCGCGCCGCGCTCTTCGAGCGCCGTCCGAACCTCTGCGCTCGACGCCGGCTCGGGTGGCACCGGCTCGTCGACCGCCTTGCCCTTCCAGCCTCCCCACGCCTGCTTGATGCGCGCGAGCGCCTCGTCAGGATCGAAGTCGCCGGCGAGCACGAGCAGCGTCGCGTCCGGGCGATAGTGCTTCGCGTAGAAGGCCCGCGCCGCCGACGCCGCCGCGTGCAGGTTGCGAAGATCCTCGCCCGTGCCAATCGGCCGGCGCCCATAGGGATGGTGGGGAAACGCCGCGGCCTCGAGGGCCCAGCCCAGCCGCGCTTCGGGATCCGCCGCGCGCGCCTCGGCCTCGCTGCGCACCGCGCCCGCCTCGCTCGCGACGGAGTCCGAGTTGATCTGCAAGTGCTCGACGCGATCCGCCTCGAGCTCGATCAGCGCGGGCAGCGACGCAGCCGGCGCCACGTCGGAGAAGAGCGTGTAGTCGTGATCGGTCTCGCCGTTCGCGTCGACCGCGAGGGACTGCAGCTTCTGCTTGAGCTGCGCCTCGGGAAGTCTCGCGGTGCCCTTGAAGAGCAGGTGCTCCACCAGGTGCGCCACGCCGGTGACGGCCTGCTCCTCGCGCGCGCCCGCACGCACGCGGACGTCGAACGCCACCACGCCGCCCGCAGGAAACGGCACCATGGCCACGCTCAGCCCGCTGGGGAGCCGCTCCACGCGAATCGGCGCCGGCAGCACGCGCTCCGGGAGCGCAGGGCTTGCAGCGAGGGTGGCCAGCAGGAGCGGCGCGAGCATGCAGGCGCCGAGCATAGCCAATGGAAGCGCATCCGGCCTGCCCCGCTCCTTCGGGGTCGTCCGCGCTCAGACGACCGTGCGCCGGCGGGGCATCGCGTCGGCGAGGCGCCCAAGAGCCAGTGCGGCGAGCATGAGCCCGAAGTCGCGGAGCGCCACGTCGAAGAACCGCCCGAGAAGGAGCAGGTTCACGATGATGGCCAGGAGCCAGAGGGCCACGATCGAGGCGCCAATCCTGGGCCGCACGGCCACGATGAGGCCGACAATGATCTCCACCACGCCCACGATCATCATGAACGTCCGCACCGGGATGGGCAGCAGGTGCGCCACCTGCGGCGAGAGGTAGTTGTCCCAGTTGGTGAGGATGCGCGCGAACTTGTCCAGGCCGGCGATGGTGGGCGCGGCCACGAACGCGAGGCGCAGGAGCTGGTAGGCCTGCACCACGTCGGTGCCACGCGTGGGGACGGTCACGCCCGCGGGGCGCGCGCGGTCTTCGGTCAGCTCGGCCATGGCTCTCTCCGGGATTCTCCCGAGGCCAACCTGGTGGGCGATCGTTGCGAGTGCAACGACCTGCCGCCTGGCGCACGGGCAAGCCGGCGCGCGTTGCCTGCGGGAGGCGTCGCCTCCAACCTTCGTCGAGGAGGTGGGATGATGCCCGAGGCAACCCAGCCGCCGAAGGTCGAGCAGCCGCCCAAGCCGCCGCCGAGCGAGCTCGACGCCGAGCACGACCTGGTCCAGGAGGCGGGCGAGGAGTCGTTCCCTGCGAGCGACCCGCCGGCGTTCACGGGCGCCACCGCGGACCCGAGCCTGCATCCCTGATCTCGACCTCGCGCTCGAAACTTGCGATACCGCCTTCGTGCGCGACCGCGTCTTCGAGCTGCTGCAGCGCCACGGCTGGAACGCAACCTCGTTCCAGGTGCTCGAGCCCGGCTTCTCCTACTTCTTCGACGGCGACGCGTGCGTGGCCTACGTCGAGACGCGCGACGCCTGGGTGGCCGCGGGCGCGCCCATCGCCGCCGAGGGCGACATCGCCCGGGCCACCACCCGCTTCTGCGAGGCCGCGCGCGCCGCAGGAAAGAGCGCCTGCTTCTTCGGCACCGAGTCGCGCTTCGCGTCGACGACCCAGCTGCCGCAGCTCTGCATCGGCGAGCAGCCAGTGTGGAATCCGCAGGGCTGGGATGCGGTGCTCAAGGGCTCGCGCTCGCTCCGGGAGCAGCTCCGGCGCGCGCGGGCAAAGGGCGTCGGCATCCGCGAGGTGAGCGCGGGTGAGCTCGCCGAGGGCACGCCGCTTCGCGCGCAGATCGACGCCCTGGTGGCGCGCTGGCTGGCCTCGCGACGGATGGCGCCGATGGGTTTCCTCGTCGGCGTGGAGCTCTTTGGCCATGCGCAGGCACGCCGCTACATCGTGGCCGAGAAGGACGGCGAGCTCCTGGCGCTGCTCGCGGCGGTGCCGGTGTTCGCGCGTCAGGGCTGGCTCATCGAGGACCTGCTCCGCGACCCGCGCGCGCCCAATGGCACGGCGGAGCTGCTGGTGGACGCGGCGATGCGCGCGTTCGCGACGGCCGGAAGCGGCTACGTCACGCTGGGGCTCGCGCCGCTCGCGGGCGAGGTGCACGGGCTCTTGCGAACGGCGCGCTCGTGGGGCGCGGTGCTCTACGACTTCGACGGGGTGCGCGCCTTCAAGGCCCGCTTGCGCCCCGACAGATGGGACTCCATCTACCTCGCCTACCCTTCGGGCTCGCCGGTGCGCGCGATGCTCGCCGTGCTGAGCGCCTTCGCGGGCGGCGGCCTGGTCCGCTTCGGACTTCAAACGGTGCTGCGCGGCCCGCCGGTCGTCGTGCGCTTGCTCGCGGCGCTGCTCATCCCCTGGACCATCGCGCTCGCGCTCGTCGAGCCCTCGCGCTGGTTTCCGGGACGCGAGGTCCAAGCCGGATGGATCGCCTTCGACGTGGTGCTCTGCGTGGCGCTCTTCTCGCTCAGCCGCACCTGGCGCACGTGGCTCGCCTGGGCATTGGCGGGCGCCATCACCCTCGACGCGACGCTCACCCTGCTCGAGGCCTTGAGCTTCAACGCGCCGCGCGTGCACTCCATGCCTGCGGCGCTCGTGGTGGTCACCGCGGTCCTCGCGCCCTTGGCCGCGAGCGCGGTGCTCTGGGGCGCGCTCAGCGCCCGGCTGCGCGCGTGACCCACTCGCGGTCGAGGATGCCGAGGATCATCGAGTCAACCCACTCGCCCTTGAGGAACGCGTTCTCGCGCAGGTGCGCCTCGCGCTTCATGCCGAGCTTCTCGGCGACGCGAATGGAGGTCACGTTTCGCGGGTCGACGTCGACGTAGATGCGGTGCAATCCCTGCAACTCGAACCCGAAGTCGACGAGCGCCGCTGCGGCCTCCGTGGCGAAGCCTTGATTCTGGTGCGCCGGATCGATGACCCACCAGAGCATGCCCTGCTTGTTGAGCGCGTCGCGGACGTCGAGGCCAGCGCGACCGATGAACGCGCCGTCGCGCGTGACCGCGAGATCGAACACGCGCCTCGGCTCGGCGCGCGCCGACTCCAGGCTGCGGACGATGTAGTCGCGGCTTTCGTCGAGGGTGCAGACGTCGTTGCTCTGGTAGCGCGTGACCTCCGGATCGCGCTCGTAGCGGTTCGCGGCCTCGGCGTCGGCGATGTCGAGCTCGCGAAGCAACAGGCGTCGGGTGCGCAGCTCCATTCACTTCTCCGCCGACGCGCCAAACGTCCCACTCAAGCCCACGTCGAGGATTGCAGGGTAGCCCGCCTGCTCGCCTTGCACGTGCGAAACCACCGGCACCTTCGCGCCCATCACCAGCGCGAAGCGGCGCGAGAAGCTCCAGGTCGCGTTGAGATCGAGGATCAGATCCGTGCGACCGACGTTGCCCTCATCTTCGATGACGCCGCTCCAGCGCTCGGGCGTCTCGCGGTAGATGTCGAGGCCGCCCTGAAAGCTCCAGCTCGCGAGCCCGAGCATCGACGTCGCGTTCGCGCCGGCGAGCAGCTTGTGCCCGCTCCGGTAGCTGTACGGGTTCGTCGCGAACGTGAAGCGGTCGAGCGTCCACACGCCGATGCCGAAGCCGTCGAAGGCGCGCGACAGAGAGAGCCCCGCGACGGGATCGAACGTCCCCGTGCCGAACTGGATGTGCTCGTGCGGCAGACCTACGCGACCGAGCTCGAAGGGATTGGGCACCGTCGAGCCGATGGGCAGCGTGACGCCGGCCTTGGCGCTCAACGTCCAGCGCTCGAGCGCGGTGCCTGCGTGGAGCATGAGCCATGGATCCGCGGGACCGACGAGCGTCTCGTTGCGGTGGTGGAAGTCAGGCACCGGCGGCGTGTACGGGTTGCCCGCGAGATCGAGGTAGCGAATGCGATCCGTCACCTGTCGCAGCGTGGCCACGAGCTCGAACGCGAGGTGCGGCGCGAGGCCGAGCTCGCCGTCGAGCGCGAGGTCCGTCGAGACCAGGTGCTGGTCGTGCTGATACGGCGCTTGCGGCTGCGTGTCGCAGATGGGCCCGAGGTCGGGACACGCCTCGACGTGCTGCACGTGCATCATCGTGCCCGCAAGCGTGAGCGTACCGGTGAACACCAGCGGCGCAGGAACTCCACTCGACGACCCGCCGACCGGCAGGTTGGGGTTGCTTCACCCCGCTCAGGCGCGCGCGCCTGCGGGCCACGCGGCCACCAGCAGGCCCGCCGAGATCGCGAGCCACCTCATCGCGACTCGCCCTGCTGAATCGCGGCATCGAGCGCGGCCTTGTCACCGCCGGTCACGCGCGCGACTTCCTTGCCGTGCCCGTCGAACACGATGAAGTACGGCAGCTCCTTCGCGCTCGCGAGGTAGTGCTTGGCCACCGGCGAGTCCCAGGTGACGACGTTGATGCGCCGGTACGCGAGCTTCGAGTCCTTCCCGAGCAGCGCGTGGAGGTGCTCGTCCATCTCATGGCAAGGCCCGCACCAGTCGGCGTAGAAGTCGACGACGTTCGCCTTGGACGCAGCGAGCGTGGCGCCGAGCTCGGGCACGTCCTCGCCGTGCACGGAGAGCTGCTTCACATCCCAACCTGGCTCAGGCGTGGTGAACGCGGCGTAGCTGCCGTGCCCCGCTCCCACGCTCGCGGTGATCGGCTTGCCATCGACGGGCTCGGCCTGCACCGCGTCGATCACCTTCTTCGGATCGAACTCCGGCGCGACCATCAGATGCAGCTCGGCGCCGTCCATCACGAACTCGGCGCGCCGCACGCCGGGAACCGCGAGCGCCTTGGCCTCGAGCTCCTTGCCGCAGTCGGCGCAGACGAGCCCTTGAATCGAGAGCGTGAGCGCCTGGCTGTCGGAGGGCACTGCGGACGTGGAGGCGGTGGCGCACCCGGTCAGCGCGAGCAGCCCCGCAATCAAGAAGTGCGAACGCATGCGCGCGACCGTACGCGCGCGCGCGAGTGATGGCAACGGAGGGGCTACGTGGGTTCTGGCCGATTCGGCCGGTGGAAGCGCTGGTGGAAATGTTCCTCCAGCGTTCCTTGCGCTGCCTCGGTCCCTGCGGCGGTGCCCCGACCCTTGAGGATCTGCTCGAAGCCCACGGCAATCACCGCGCCGATGACGGGCCCGAGCAGGTAGATCCAGGTGGTGCTCAGGTTCATGCGGATGAGATCCGGCGCGAGCGAGCGGAACGGATTCATCGACGCGCCACTGATCGGCGCCGACCACATTCCCGCGAGCGCGATGTAGCCCCCGACCGCGATGGCGCCATTGGTGCCCACGTTCCGCGCGCCCGAGGAGGTGCCGAGGATGGTGGAGACCAGGCCGGTGGTGAGAACGATCTCCATGGCCAGGGCGCGCATGCTGTCGATGCCTGCGCCGGGAACAGTGGCGCCAACGCTTCCCGCGAGCCCGAACATGGTGCGCAAGAAGGCCGCTGCGAGGAGCCCGCCCACGAACTGCGCGAGGAGGTAGTTGGGCACGCGCTTCCACGGGAAGTTGCGACGCAGCGCGAACGCGAGGGTCACCGCAGGGTTCAGGTGCGCGCCGCTCACCGTGCCCATGAAGTAGATGATCGCCATGACCATCAGGCCGGGCGCGACCACGGCCATGCCCAGCGTCACCGAGCCCGGACTGAGGCTGTGCAACACGCCTCCCCCTGCGGCCACGAGCACGAGCAAGAACGTTCCCCACGCCTCGGAGAAGATCCGGCGCCACTCGAGCGTCGGATCGAGGAAGTTCGGCGGACCCACCGCGTGGATCATCCGCTCGAACGATTGCTTGTCGACATCGGATATCGGTTGCGCCACCTGCCCCTCCGCGCGCTTTGTCCAAGGAGTAGGCATTCGCGCGTTGCTACGCTCGGCGCATGGCCGACTGGAATGCCGAGGCGTACCACCGCGTGTCCGAGCCGCAGCTTCGCTGGGGCCTCGAGGTGCTCCCGCGGCTCCCGCTCCGCGGTGACGAGACGGTGCTCGACGCCGGCTGCGGCTCGGGTCGGCTCACGGCGAAGCTCGCGGAGCGGTTGCCGCGCGGGCACGTGCTGGCGCTCGATGTCTCGCCGTCGATGCTCGAGAGGGCGCGCCGAGAGCTCGCGTCGTTCGGCGAGCGCGTCACCGTGCAACAGGCCGATCTCGCGAAGCTCGAACTCGTCGACGCGGCCGACGCGGTGTTCAGCAACGCGACTTTCCACTGGGTGAACGATCACGACTCGCTCTTCGCAGGACTGTTCCGCGCGCTGCGTCCGGGCGGTCGGCTCGTGGCGCAGTGTGGCGGCGGCGAGAACCTGGTGCGGCTTCGCGGGCGTGCGCTGTCGGTGCTTCGGGCGAGGTGGCCGGAGGCGGCGTCGCGCTGGACCGAGCCGTGGTTCTACTCCGACGCGGAGCGCGCCCGCGCGCAGCTTCAACGCGCGGGCTTCACGGACATCCGCACCGGGCTCGTCGACGCGCCGACGCCCTTCGCGACGCCGGCGGCGTATCGCGAGTTCTGTGGAATGGTCGTGCTCCGCCACCACCTCGAGCTCTTGCCCGATGGGGCCGCGCGCGACGACTTCCTGGACGCGATGACGCAGCTCGCGGGCGCCGATGGCCCGGCGCTGACGATTGACTACGTCCGGCTCAACATCGACGCGCGCAAGCCCTGAGTGGCTTGTCCTGCGGTGGTCTGGAGGCACGATGCCGGATGCCGTGAACATCAAGGGCTCGGTGATCAAGGATCCACGCGATTGGCTGCGCACGGCGTATGGCGCGGACGCGTACGCTTCGGCGCTGAATCGCCTGAAGCCTGAAGCCTGAAGAGCGCGACGTGGTCAACGGCCACATCTTCGCGGCGGCTTGGTACTGGGTCGAGCTGTGGGACCGGTTCCTGTCCGGCATGCGCGAAGAGGCGTACAAGCGCACCGGTCAGAACAGCCAGGAGTTCAATCGGCGGTTCATGTCGGAGACGGGCTCGGCGATCCTCCGCGGTGTGTACCGCATCGTCCTCGGATTGGTGAGCCCCACCACCGCGAGGGCCGCTGCCAGATCGTGGAGAACGTGCCAGGCAAGGCGGTGCTGCGCTACGTCGACGGCTCGCCCGAGCTGCGCATCAACCTCAGCAATCACTTTCCGACGGGCATGGTCTTCGTGCTCGAGCTGCACGGCGCCAAGGACGTGAAGGCGAGCATCACGCGCGACGAGGTCGTCGAGGGCAAGCTGCTCTTCGAGATCACGCTCACCTATCTCGAGAAGTGAGCGCGACTCACTCGCGCGAGCTGACCGCTGCGCTCGGCGCGTCGAACTGCACGAAGCCGGGTTGGCCGTCCGGACCATCGGGACCGTTCATGCCGGCTGCGCCCGAGCAGCCACCCGGTCCGCCGTTGCCGCCCGAGAGCGAGTAGGTGCTCCCGTCGTTCGCAGTGCAGGTCGCGCCATTGCCGCCGTTGCCGCCGCGACCACCCGCGCCTCCCGCACCGCCCTGCCCGCCTGCACCGCCTTCGCCGCCCTCGCTGCTCACCGTGTGCTGGATCATCCACGTCGTCTCGCCCTGGTGGTTCGCATCGGCGAGCACGGAGACGCGCACGGCGCCCCCGCTTCCGCCGGGTCCGCCCGGGCCGCCCGGCGCGCCGTCGGTGCCGTCTCCGCCGCGGCCGCCATCTCCGCCGGGCATGGAAGGACAAACCGCGTCATTGCCGTCCTGGCCTGCTGCGCCGTTGTCGCCGGACGCGCCGTCGTAACCGGGCTGGCCCACCGCGCCGCGGCTCACCACGTGGAAGTTGCCGGCCTGGCTCCACTCGACGACGGCCTGGAAGCGCTGAGGGCCATCCTGCACGGAGTAGATGACGCGATCCGGATCGCGGCGATCGGCGGTGACCGAGAGGTTCGGGCCGTTCGCGCCGTAGCCGTCGCCGGTGAAGACGAGATCGCTCGGCGTCGCGTAATTCAGGCCCCAGCCGAGCGTGGCCAGGGGCTTGCCGCCCACGACGATGGGCATGTCGAGGTGGCGCTGCGGCTGCGCGAGCTGCACCGCGGTGTCCTCGGTGATGGAGTCCACGAAGTGGAAGGCGCCGTCGCGATCGAGCGTTGCCAGCGGCGAGTCCACCTTCACGTCCTCGGGCCCCACGCACGGCGACGGATCCAGCTCGCCCGGATGGCCGCAGAGCGTGACCGGCCGCGAGACGCCATCGAGCGTGATCTGCAGCGCCTTTCGAAGCCGCAACACGGGCAGCACCGAGAGCGACGGCGCGTCGGAGGTGTACGCGAGCAGCCGCGCGGACTGGTTGTTCACGTCCTGCTGCACCTCCACACCGCGGATGGGCACGCGCGAGGCATCGAGCGATGCGCTCATGGGTGCGTGAGCGCGAAGCCCCACGCGGTTCACGCCGCCCTTCGCAAGCAGCTCCTCGAGCACGCCCGCATTTGCTTTGACTTCGGGATACGGCGACGCGGCGATGTGCATGCGGATCACACGCCGCTTGGACTCGTCGCGGAGCTTGGCATCGGGCAGCCGCTTCGCACCGAGCCGCAGCGTGGCCTCGTCGCCAGACGCCTGGAGCGAGTCGAGCAGCGCGGCATCGACGAGCTTGCCGTTCACGAAGCCGTGCTCCATCTCCAGCTCGGCGAGCAGCGTCTTCGTGGTGCCCAGCGCGATCGGCCCGAGCTTGCCCGCGGCCATCGTCTTGCGGAGGTGATCTTCGAGCGCGAGCGCGTCGTCGTGCGACGCGTCCACGCCTTGCTTGCGGCTGGTGTACACGTGCGTCGCCGCCGCGAGCCGCGCCTGCGTGTTGTTATCGCTCTCGATCGCCTTGTCGTCGACGAGCGCGGGCACCAGCGCGAGCACGTCATTCATCAAACCGGCCTGAACGTCGGCCGGCGTCGACGCGAGCAGGCTCTCCATGCACTTCTGCCAGACGCTCGGCGCGATCGCGCCCTTCTCGAACGCCTGGCGCAATGCCTTGCGCGCATCCTCGTCCATCGCGGCGACGTGCGGACCGGTGCTTCGCAGATCGCAAACGGACAGGTTCGCGTCGCGCTGGGTGAGGTACGTGGCGAGCGCCGCGCCGTCGCCGTAGCTGCTCAGCTCGGCGGTCGTCATCGGCGTGGGAAAGAGCCGCGGCGTGCTGCAGCCGGCGAAGAAGACCAGCACCAACGAAGCCAGGAGCCTCGATCGAAGAGTTCGCATGTTGGGTGCCTCGGGATGTTGCTTCAGACACCCGCGAGCCCGCCTCAGGTGAAGCGAAATTCGCGCGTGAGGCGGATCACGTCTTGCGCGCCTTCGAGCGAAACCACTTGTCCGACCGTGCGTATCCCGCTGCGCGCAGGCGACCCACGTCTGCCTTCACCAAGGAGAACGCATGCGAAGCGCGGTCGCAGTCGGCGGCACCATGGGATTGCTGGGCCTGCTGGTCTTCGGCACAGGCTGCGGTGACTCGTCGAGCTCGTCGTCCAGCTCCGGCTCCACGACAAGCACCACCACGAGCACCACGTCGACCTCGAGCTCCACCTCGAGCACCACGTCGACGTCGAGCTCCACCACGAACGGCACGTCGGACTCGACGTCGAGCTCGACGTCGTCGACGTCCGGCTCCTCGACGAGCACGAGCACCTCATCCAGCTCCAGCTCGAGCACCAGCGCCACCTCGACGTCCTCGTCGAGCGCCACGTCCAGCTCAGGCTCGAGCGGCACGACGGACTCGTCGTCGAGCTCCAGCTCCGGCTCGGGAAGCGGCTCTGGCTCGAGCGGCGCGTCGACCAGCAGCACGTCGAGCAGCGGCAGCACGGGCCTTCCGGATCCCGCGTGCATCAACGTGCCCGCGAACATCCCCGACGCGCTCGACGCCGGCCCGAACGTGCACCCGGCGATCCAGGTCTTCGGCCAGGGCACGCAGAACTACACCTGCGTGCTCGTCGATGCAGGGACGCCGGTGCCGGCCTGGAGCGCGGCGGTTCCGGAGGCAAACCTCTACGAGTGCGATGCCGACGGCGGCGCACTGGTGGGCACGCACTTCGGCGGCCCGACGTGGCAATGGGACTTCGACGGCAGCACCTTCGTGGGTGACAAGCCGCACGGCACGTCGGTGGCATCGCCAGACGACCCGCCCACGGACGTCGCCTGGCTGCTCTTGCCGCGAAAGGGTGGCTCCGACGCGGGCGTGATGAGCACCATCGTCTATGCGCAGCGCGTGAGCACGGTGGGCGGCCAGGTCGGCAATCAGGACGCGGGCTGCGACTTCGCCGCGGCGGATGCGGGCCTGGTGGTGAAGGTGCCGTACTCGGCGACGTACATCTTCTACGAGTCGAACTGAGTCACGGGCGAGAACCCTCGGCGTCGACCTGGGTCGGCGCCGAGGCGTTTTCGTTTCAGGGCAGAAGGAGCCCTTCGCTCGCAGCGCCCCTCGCTCGGCACACGCTTGCTCGCTCCTCGTGCGCGCTCGTTCCACGACTCCATGGATTTCGGCGGAGCGTTCCATGGAAGAGGAGGCACTACAGCGTGCGCAGGTGCTCGCGCAGCTGGGAAGCTGGGAGTGGAATCTCGCGACCGGGCGCCTGGACTTCACCGAGGAGATGTACCGGCTCGTCGGCCTCTGGCCGCGCACCAAGCCGCTGCAGTACCGCGACTTCCTCCGCTTCGTGCATCCGGAGGACCGCCACATGGTCAATTCGCGGGTCCGGCGAGCGCTCTGCGGCAAGCCCCTCCGGGCGGACTACCGCCTGCGCCTCCGCGACGGACGGGTGCGTTGGATCTCGATCGTATGGAGCGCGTGCGCTGCCTGATCATCGGGCTTCCGCTCGGCGATGACTATGAAGTGTGGTTCCTCGCGAACTGCGAGGTCGTGGTCTTCCGCGTGAAGACGGACGAGGTCGCGAACCATTCGATCCAGTCGTCACTCGAGCTCTACAACGACGTGCGCGATCGCCCGTGGACGCACGACTGCGCGGGCGCGGATTGCGCGGCGTGCCTCTTCACAGAGTGACGGGCGTACACTCGGGGCATGGCCTCACCCAACACCGAACCTGCGTCACCCGCCACGCGCTTCCTCGACGAGCTCGAGATCCTCGTCCGCGCGAGCCACCCGCTCGTGTACCTGGTGAGCGCCGAAGAGAAGCGCGTCGACGGGCTGTTGGCTTCGCTCGCCGAACGACACCAGAAGCCGCTCTATGCCTGGAGCTTCACGCGCGGAGTGCAGCGCGTGTCGGCCGGGCTCTCGCCGACGCCACTCGAGGGGACGGAGGATCCCGTTGCGGCCTTTCACGCCGTGGCGCGACTTGGCGGGCCTTCCTTGGTGGTGTTCAAGGACCTCCACGCGCACCTCGCCGAGCCACGCGTGGTGCGCGCGCTCCGCGAGCTCGGTCACGGCCTGCGCGAGGCGGGCACCACCTGCGTGCTGCTCGCGCCGACGCTGGTGATGCCGGTGGAGTTGGAGAAGGACGTCCACGTCCTCGACGTGCCGCTGCCGACCTTTCGCGAGCTGAGCGGGCTGCTGCGCGGACTGGTCACGGTGCCGCAGCAAGGCAACCGCGTCGAGGTGGAGCTCAAGCGCGAGGAGCTGGAGCAGCTGGTGCGCGCCGCGCAGGGGCTCACGTTGCAGGAAGCGGAGAGCGCGTTCGCCAAGGCGCTCGCGGCAGATCAGAAGATCGACGCCAACGACATCGCCCTGGTGCTCGAAGAGAAGCGCCAGGTGATCCGCAAGAGCGGACTGCTCGAGTACCACCCGGCCGAAGAGAACCTCGGCGGCGTGGGCGGCATGCTGAACCTCAAGGCCTGGATTCAGCAGCGCACGGCCGCGTTCAGCGCAGCGGCTCGCAACTTTGGGTTGCCAGAGCCGAGAGGCGTGCTGCTCCTCGGTGTGCAGGGCTGTGGGAAGACGCTCACCGCCAAGGCCATCGCCAGCCAGTGGGGTCAGCCGTTGCTGCGCCTCGACATGGGACGCATCTTCGGCGGAAGCGCGGGCGGCGCAGAAGAGAACCTCCGACGGGCCATCGCCGTGGCCGAGAGCGCGGCGCCGGCGGTCTTGTGGATCGACGAGATCGACAAGGCGCTGGGAGGCCTCGCCGACAGCTCGGGGGACGGCGGCGTGAGCGCGCGAATCCTGGGGGCGCTGCTCACCTGGCTGCAGGAGAAGTCGGCGCCGGTGTTCCTGGTGGCGACCGCGAATCGCATCGACGTGCTGCCGCCGGAGCTGCTGCGCAAGGGCCGCTTCGACGAGATCTTCTTCGTCGACCTGCCCTCGCAGAAGGAGCGCGCGGAGATCTTCGCCATCCACCTCCGCCGACGCGGTCGCGATCCAGCCAAGTACGAGTGCGGCCAGCTCGGCGCATTTGCCGACGGCTTCAGCGGCGCGGAGATCGAGCAAGTGGTCGTCTCCGCGCTGCACCTGGCGTTCTCGGCGGGCGTCGAGGTCGCGCAGGAACATCTGGTGGCAGCGCTGCGGGAGACGTATCCGCTCTCCAAAACGCTGCGCGAAGAGATCCAGGCGCTGCGCGTGTGGGCGCTCGATCGTGCGCGGCGCGCGTCGCCCAAAGAGACCTCGTGAAGCACCATGTTCATCTCGTGCGCGCTTCGGTCGTCGTGCTGGGTCTCGCCAGCTCCGGTTGCGCCACGGCAATGAGCGAGAATGTGAACGTCGCGAGCGAAGCCACCATCGACGGCAGGCAGGTCTCGGACGCGCAGTTCGACGCGTTCGAGCGGGCGCTCACCGACCGCAAGGACACCATCACCTGCGCCGAGACCAACACGGGCGGCTTCAGCGAGTACGAAGCCATCGATGCAAGCGGTGTTCGTTATCGCGTGAGGCTCGAGAGCCGGAACGGGAAGTCGCTGCGCGAGGCGACCCGCGCAGCGCTCTCTCCGTGAGCGGCTAGAGCCACTCCTGCTTCTCGAGGTCCTGCATCATCTTCGGGCCCGTCGGCTTCCAGCCGAGCGCGGCGCGCGTCTTCTCGCTCGACGCGCGCAGGTCCCAGCCGGCGAAGTGCGCCATCCAGCCGAAGTGCGCCTGGGCATCGCCGAGCGCGATCGAGCGCACCGGCATCTTCAGGCCCCTACCGAGCACCTCCGAGATCTCGCGGACGCCCACGCCCTCCTCCGCGACCGCGTGGTAGCGCGCATAGCCATCGGTCTTCTCGACGGCGAGCTTGTAGAGCCGCGCCACATCCGACACGTGCGCCGCGGGCCACTGGTTCTTGCCCTCGCCGACATAGGCGACGAAGCCCTTCTCCCGCGCGACCTGAATCAAGTACGAGACCAGCCCCGCCTTCCTGGTGTCGTGCACCTGCGGCAGCCGCACGATGCCCACGCGCACGCCTCGCTGCGCCACGCGATCCGCGGCCTCTTCCGACATCGCGCGCGGGACCTCCTTCGAGCTCACCTTGTCGTCATCCTCGGTGGCCGCGCGTCCGGCGTCGGCCTTGCCCATGCCGGTGCCCGAGGTCACGAGCAGAAGCTTCTTCGTCCCCGCGAGCGCGTCGCCCATGGCTTCGATGGCGCGCCGGTCGTTCTCGCAGTTCTGCATGAACTTCGAGAAGTCATGGTTGAAGGCGAGGTGGACCGTCGCATCGGACTGCGCCGCGCCGCGCGCGAGGATGTCGAGCTGCTCCACGTCGCCGCGGAGGACCTCGGCACCCGCAGCCTGGAGCGCCGCTGCGCCCGCGTCACTGCGCGAGAGCCCCAACACCTGATGACCTGCCTTGAGCAGCTCCGGCACCAACGCCGAGCCGATGAATCCTGTCGCACCTGTCACGAACACGCGCATCTGTTGCTCCTTGTGAAGTTCAACGCGGGAAAGAATGCGCGGCCGGCCCGCGAATCTCTTGGGCGAACTTGGTCGGCGGCCATGCCAAGAACGCCCAAGCGGCACTCCATCGACCTCGCTAAGCTCATCGGGTGGGAACTCCCGCCGCACAACCCGAACGTCGCGTCGTCGGTCGTCCGGACGCCCTGCCTGGCGTGGGCGTGGTCCGAATCACGCTCGACCAGGGCCTGAGCAGCGCCGTGCCCCACAAGCACGCCACCGTGTTGCATCTCGAGGGCGAATCCATCTGGTCGGTGCGCGGCGCGCACTGGTCCACGCGGCCGGGCACACTGGGCGTGAAGGTGCCGGGCGAGGTGTACCGCGAGCACACGCGACGTGGACGCTCGCGCTTCCAGGTTGTCGTGTTCGAGGACGCGCTCGTGGAAGAAGCGCGCGCGGCGTTCGATCAGCCGCCCGCCGCTCCGCGCGCGGGCTCGTTCGACGGCTTCGATGATCCGCGCGTGCAGCCGCTGATGGTGCTGCATCAGGGGATGCTCGACGACGCCGCGTGCACGGCGACCCTGGAGCAAGCGCTCGCCGAGGCGCTCGCGACCTATGTGCAGCTCACCGCGGCCAAGCCTTCGCACCCCGAGCCCGCGTCGATGTTTGGCTCCGCCGTGGCGCGGGCACGCGCGCTTCTCGATACGCGCATTACCGAGCCGGTGACGCTCGACGAGCTCGCCGCCCACGCGCGGCTCGACAAGTTCCGCCTCTGCCGCGCGTTCCGCGAGCAGGTGGGCCTGCCGCCGCACGCGTATGTGACCCATCGTCGCGTGAGCCTTGCGCAGGAGATGCTCGCTCGCGGCGTGCCCCAGGCGGAGGTGGCCATTCAAGTTGGCCTCTACGATCAGAGCCAGCTCCATCGCCACTTCAAGCGCATCCTGGGCATCACGCCCGGCGCTTGGGCGCGCGCGATGCGCTGAGCAGCAGCACGCCCATCAACAGAAGGAGCAACGCCATGGCTCGCGAAACGCAGCTTGGAAAGACCGGCCCCAAGGTCTTCCCCATCTCCCTCGGATGCATGGGCATGTCCGGCGCGTACGGCCCGTCCGACGAGGCCGAGAGCATCGCCACGATCCACGAGGCGATCGAGCGCGGCGTGACCCTGCTCGACACCGGCGACTTCTACGGCGCGGGCCACAATGAGCTGCTGATTCGACGCGCCCTCGAAGGCCGTCGCGACCGGGTGCTGCTGTCGGTGAAGTTCGGCGCGATGCGAGGCCCCGATGGCGCGTTCGTCGGCTTCGATGGTCGCCCGGCGGCGGTGAAGAACTTCGTGACCTACAGCTTGCAGCGGCTGGGCACGGATCACATCGACGTGTACCGCCCTGCCCGCCTCGATCCCACCGTGCCGATTGAGGACACGGTCGGCGCGATCGCCGAGTTGGTGAAGTCCGGCTACGTGCGCCACATCGGCCTCTCCGAGGTCGGCGCCGAGACGATCCAGCGCGCGGCGAAGGTGCACCCGCTGGTCGACCTGCAGATCGAGTACGCGGTGATCACCCGTCAGCCCGAGAAGGCGATCTTCCCCACGCTGGCGCAGCTCGGGATGAGCGCGACGCTCTACGGCGTGCTCTCGCGCGGCCTGCTCACCGGCAGCACGACCGGCGGCGCGCGCGCGGGCTTTCCGCGCTTCGCCGGTGAGGCCGGCCAGCGCAACGCGGCGGTCGTCGCGAAGTTCCACGCGTTCGCGGCCGACCACGGCATGACGCCGGCGCAGCTCTCGGTCGCGTGGGTGCTCGCGAAACAGCCCACGCTCGTTCCCGTCGTGGGCGCGCGCACGCGAAAGCAGCTCACCGACGTGCTCGACGCGCTGGACAAGCCGCTCTCGGCTGCGGACGTGGCTGCGGTCGAGGCGCTCCTTCCTCCCGACGCGATCTCGGGAAGCCGCTACCCGGAGCAGCAGATGAAGCTGCTCGACAGCGAGCGCTGAGCTCAGATCACATCGCAGGAAGGCGCGTCGACGCGCTTCAGCCACGGCAGCGAACCGAACTCCTCGAGGAGCGTGTCGTAAACGACGGTGGTCTTGACGTCGTAGAGCACGCCCTGGTCGTACCACTCGTCGAACAGCGCTGCGTTGGTCCCGTCCAGACCGACGTACTTCAGCTCGGGCAGCTCCGCGCGGGCGACAGCGCGCAGCGCGTCCATGCTGATGTCGGGGTTGTGGCTGAGGACCAGCATCCGAAGCCCGCGAAGCCGCGTCGAGGCGACGAGCTTCGTGACGTCCGCGTCTTTGAGCCTGCAGAACGAAACGTCGAGTGAGCGCAGCTGGCTGAGCAACGGCAACGTGGCGAGCTCGCCAATCACCGTCGAGTCACCCTCGACGCGCAGGTGCCGAATGGGCGCAAGCCGAACGAGCGTGCTCCAGGAGGCGAAGAGCTTGGGCGCCTTCACGCGGATCTCTTCGACGAAGCCGCCCCAGTACTCGAACGAGGAGACCTGCTTCGCGAGCGCACCTGCCCATCGCTCGCCATTCAGGATGATCAAGGACCTGGCACCAGATGGATCGACGTCCTCGCCGCGCCGGCGCCGCTCACGGTTGTCGAGCTGCACATCGATGAGCTTCGCGCGGTCGGAATCGGCGGAGCGAACGGCGTCGGCAAAGGCGCGACGAGGCGCCATGTCGTCGGGCGCAGCGCAGACGGCAGCGAGCAGTGCGTCGACGTCCGGCATCGCTCGACGATACGCGTTTGCCCGAGCAGGTGTCGCGTCGCTACAACCGGGACATGCCTGAGGTTCGCGTAGTGGCCAGCGGAGATCGAATCGCCTTGCCGCGTGGCAGGTATCGCTTCGTTGCAGCGGGCCCGATGCTGCTCGACGACGACTTTGCGCCGGTCATCGCCGCTGCCGAGAGCGACGGCCTCGTGCAATTCACGACCAGCGACGTGGACGACGATGCCGTGGGCGCGCTCCTTCGCGTGAACGTGCCCTGGCTGGTGCTCGGGCACGCAGGTGTTGAGGCGAGCTTCGGTGCGCAGGGAACGCACGGCTTCGTCGCGGTGTCGGCGGAGGACGTGCTCATCGACGATGAGGCGTGGCAAGCCGCGCCCGAGCAAGAGCTCGACACGATCACGCAGACTGCGTCCGGACATTTCGCGGGCGATGGATGGCAGCTCGCGCCACATCCGCTCTGCCGCGGCGATCTCCGAGATTGGAGCTGGGCCTGGGGCCGTAAGACGTGGGGACCTGTCGTGCTCGACGTGCAGGTGCCGCGCTCGGCGGACGAGATTCGCAAGTTCCTCGACGCGGAGTCGCCGCTTCCGTATCGACCCGTGCCGAACGAGCCGTTCCTCAGCGCGGGTCGACTCGAGCAAGCCGGGCGAATCTACGTTCGCGAAGGTGCTCTCGCGTTCACGCGAAGCCACGTTGAGCCGAGCCGCACGACGATGGCCTTCGATGCCGGGCTGTGCCACGCGCTCGCGAGCGGCGCGCTCGGCGAGCTCTCGTGGGACGTCTACGAGCAGGACTATGGCGCGTACCTGGCGACGGGCGAAGGCTGCGCGTCGCTCGCGCGCTATCTCGACCCGGCGGCGGACGAAGCGGCCCAGCGCGCGCATTGGCGCTCCGTTTTCACAGAGCGCGTGGTGACAGCGCCCGATGCCGATACGCCCGATGCTGCAGCGGTCGCGCTCGCGAATGCGCTTCAACTTTCGGGCGTGAAATCGGTCGCCGAGCTCGGGCACGCGCTTGTGCGAACGCCGCTCGCCTCATTGCCGCGAAAGCTCAGGCTCGAGCTGCCGAACGCATTTCACAACGCGCACGGTACCGGCGGACTCCTCGACGCCGCGCTTCGAGCCCAGCCGCGACTGAGTTGGTCCATGTCGTTCAGAGCGACGATCTAGCGGCACAGGATCTTGAACGCGATGTCGCGCGTGTCGAGCTCGGGCGCCTACTTCTTGCTGCCCTGGACCACGTCGATAACGACCAGGGTGGCAGCCATGAGCTGCGAGAGCTTGGCGTCGAGGACCACCGAGACGCACTGCCCGAGCGCTGCGGCAAGCTCTTCGACCCGCGCCTCGGGCGTGCTCCGCACGACTTCACCGTCAACGCCGAGCGCCGCCGCGAGCGCCTCGAGCCACTTCACAGGCTCTGGAACGAGCGTGCGGCCCGTGGGCGTCAGGCTGAAGAAGATTCGGAGCTGCGTGCCCAGGACGAGCACGTCGCTCACATCCTCGCTCGCGTCGTCGTCCGTGGTGCGGCGCACGTATGGCGCCCACTCGAGGAGCCGCGGATGAATGGCCGGCACGGCCTCGATGGCCGCTCTCAACCGGTCCGGTGTCACGCGGCCCCGAGCCTGGCCTTGGCCTCCGCGTACTCGCTGCGGAGTCGCTCGCACAGCTCAGCCACGGTCGGGATGTCACGAATCGCGCCCACGCCCTGCCCTGCGCTCCAGACCGTCTTCCAAGCCTTGGCTTCATCGTCGACGGGCTTGAGCTTCTGGCCGTAGTTCACGTCGCCCGGGCGCCCGAGCTGCGTCATGTCGTAGCCGGCCTTCTCGAGCGACGGCCGCATGAAGTTCGCCGGCACGCCGGAGACCGCGGGCGTGTAGAGGATGTCCTCCGCGCGCGACTCGAGCAGCATCTGCTTGTACGCCTCGCTGGCCGCGGACTCGCGCGTGCCGATGAAGCGGGTGCCGAGGTACGCGAGGTCCGCGCCCATGGCCTGCGCCGCGAGCACCTGCGCGCCGTGGTTCATGCAGCCCGCGAGCAGGAGCGTCTTGCTCCAGAAGGTGCGGATCTCCGAGACCAGCGCGAAGGGATTCAACGTACCCGCGTGCCCGCCCGCGCCATTGGCCACGGCGATGATTCCATCCACGCCGGCGTCCGCTGCCTTCTTCGCGTGATGCGCGTTGGTGACGTCGTGGAAGACGACGCCGCCCCACGACTGCACCTTTCGAACCACTTCGCTCACCGCGCCAAGTGAGGTCACGACAATGGGCACGCGGTGCTTCTCCAGGATCGCGAGGTCGGCCTCCACGCGCGGATTGGTGCGATGCACCACCAGGTTCACCGCGTACGGAGCCGCGTCCGCGTTCAGGCCGGCCTTCAGCTCCGAGAGCCAACCGTCGAGCAGCTCGGTCGTCCGTGCGTTCAGCGCCGGGAAGCTGCCGATGATTCGCTGATTGCACGCCGCCTTCGTGAGCTCGACTCCGGAGACCAGAAACATCGGCGCACAGAATGCGGGGATCGACAGGCGACCTTGGAGAGAAGAAGGGAGCATGTCGAGAGCCTGCCGAGACTGCGGATGAGTTGCCAAGGAGATTCGTGGCGCGCGACGCCACGCGCGCACACGCGATGCTGGAGCCTGCAAGCTCCACCTGTGGCGCAGGAGTTACATGTAGGCGCGCACCAGCCACGCGTGAGGTCGCCCACTTCCGGGTGCGCACGAAGCTTGCTCTGTGATTCGACCCTCACTCGCGGAGGTGTCGACGTGGGCCAGCAGAATGTCTCTCGCATCAACCACGCAAACCGGCGAAAGGGGCCGCAGACCTCGCCGGAGTCCAGCTTGCTCGAGGCGCTCGGCCACGAGCGCGATCGCGCCCAGCGGCGATTCGAGCTGGTGCAGCGGGTGGTGGAGCAGCGCGATCAGCTCGTGGAGCAGGTCGACGCCATTCGCGAGCTCAGCGAGCGTTTGATGGAAGAGGACGAGCGAAAGCAGAAGCACATCGCCGCGCTCGAGGCCATTTTGGCCGTGCGCGACGGCCGGATCGGCGAGCTCGAGGTGAAGGTGCAGGCGCAGTCGACGCGCCTGCAAGAGCTGGAGCGGACGCTCAGCGTGCTCGCGGAGGCCGACGAGAAGCTTGATAGCCCGAGCCGGTAGGCGCTGAGCTACGTCCCCGGACATTGAGGCGGCGGCGCAGGACCATCGGCGGCGATGGGGCCAAATCCGAACTCGCAATACGCGAGGCCGTGCGCCTCACCACAGCAGCCGCCCATCGACGCGCAGGTGCTGCAGTCGAGGAAGCAACTCCCCGAGACCGGATCGCAGTGGCTGCCACCGCCGCAGTCTGCGTCCGTCGCGCACCTGCAGAGCCCCGCGACGCAAGAGGAGCCAGAGTGCGCTCCGGGCGCTCGGCATTGGGCGTCGCTCTGGCACGGCGGGAGGCAGACACCAGATCCGAGCGATTCGGGCGTGAATGGATTGCACACCAGGCCGCCGGGACAATTGTTGGCAGCGGGCACGCAGCTCGGCACACAGAGGTTCGGCGGAGGAAGGAGCTGCGAGCCCAGCGAGCAGAGGCCATGGAAGCTCGGCGGCCCCGGACAATTGCTGCAGTTCGGATCGCTCGGAAGGTAGCAATTGGCGAGCGATCCAGTCCCGCCTTGTAAAATACAAACTTCGCCGCTCGGGCATGAGCCCTGAACGAGGGCGCCGCTGGGATCCGCGCCCGTGCACGGCGCACCGACATCGCCGTTTTCGTAGGGCGCGGCGGGCGGAGCAGTGCAGGTGCAGTCGCCGGTTGTCCCGGCCGTCCCCGTGGTTCCGCTCGAGGATCCGGTCGACGAGGTCGAAACGGACGGGCCACCCGACGAGCCTGACGAGCCGGACGCCGCCGTCGTGGCGCTGCTGGTCCCCGTCGAGGCCGCGGACGAGCCCGCCAGACCTCCGGTGGAGCCCGCCGCCGAGGAACCCGAGTCCGTCGAGCCTGCGGAGGTCCCGAGGCCCGCGGTGGTGCCGCTCGAGGACGACCCGAGGCCTCGCGTACCGACCGGCTGAAAGCAGCCCACGCCCACGCATGACAGAAGGCCAATCGCGAGGGTGGGTCGGAGATGGAAGCGCATGGCGTTCACGCGGAGCCGTCTGTTTTCAGGATGGGAGCGAGAGCGGTCGGCGGCTCAACCGGCACACCCATGAGCTCGAGCGTGCGCCTTGCGACGCGGATCAAAGTCTCGTTGCACGGCTCGCAACCGCCTCCGCAGCACCTCGGCCAGCGCAGCTTTCCGTCGGAGTCGACGCGATCGCGGATCACGGGCCGAACGCAGTCCACGTAGTACGAGGCCAGTCCAATCTCTTTGGCCGCGGTGGCAAGGGCTTCGTCGAGCAGCATGCGCTAGGGACACGAATCGCCGGGCACCTGGGTCGAGGTCCAGCATCCACCCGCGGCACCGGTGCCCGAATAGAGCAAGTTGGGCGCGACCTCCAGATCCGGCGGCGGGTTGATGATCACCACACCCGTGCCGGCGTAGGGCGCGCCGAAGGTGGAGTTGTCCTCGCACGTGTTGAGCGTGGTCGCGTCTTGCTGAAACGATGGGCCCATCCAGAAATCAATATGCAAGTAGCTCTGCGGAACGCAGCCCGCGGGCGGCGACGGATCGTCGGTGTCGTCGGGCGACAGGTGGCAGTTCCACTCGTCGCCACACTCCAGACACGAGTCCTCCATGATGAAGTACTTCTTAACCTCCGGGTTATAGATGATTGTTCCCGGGCTCAGCGTCGCGCCGCCCGCGCTCTCGCTCCCTTGGTCGGACGCAGCCGCCGTGATGGGATCGTCAAACGTCCCTGTGCCCTCGGTGGCCACTTGATGTTGCTGGGGACCGAGGCCGGGGAAGGCGATGTCGTTGCAGTTGTGCTGGCTCTCGACGGTGCACGAGTTATCGTTGAATCCATAGTACGTCATGTAGACGTTCTGCCAGATTGCACAGTTCGCGGCCCCGTGACAGCCGCACGCCTCGACAGCGCCCGTGCTCCCCGAGCTCGATCCCGTGCCGGAGCCGGAGGCGGATCCCGTGCTGGTCGAGGTCGAGCCGGAGCCGCTCGGGCTGGTCGAGGTCGTGCTCGAGCCTGACGTCGTCGCGCCGGTGGCTGCGGAGCCGGTGCTGCTGGTGGACGTCGACGGGCTTGCCGGGCTTCCGTTGCACGCGGCGAGCGCAAGGACCAACGGGAGCACGGCGGTCAGCAAGCGTGTGGGCATGGGGCGATTCTAGGTCGTTCAAGCTGCCCTGTCCGCGCCCTTCCCGCTTCGCGCTGATACCCTCGCCCAATGACTCGCTGCACGTCGCCGGCGCCTCTCGTGCCTGTCTTGCTGATTTCTCTCTGCGCATGCGGCTCGAAGCCGGCTCCGACGGTCACCCCGCCGCTCGCTTGCAACGGCCATCCCGAGCTCTGCGGACGCTCATACAACGCCGTCGCCTACGCGGGCACGCATGACGCCTACGCCGACACGGACGAGAACTTTCTCGCCCACGACCAAACCGTCCCGATTCCGCGCCAGCTCGACGACGGCATTCGCGTGATTCACATCGAGGCCCACGCCTACGACGGCGGCGTGTTCGCGTGTCACTCGGATTGCTATCTCGGACAGGAGCCGCTCATCGACGAGATGCAGAGCGTGAACGCGTTCCTCGACTCGAATCCGCGCGAGGTGGTGACGCTGCTGCTCGAGCGCAGCGACGCGACCATCACCGCCGATGACATTGGCTTTGCCATGCGTGACGCGGGCCTCGCGCCGAAGATGCGCACGCAGTCGCTCGGCCAACCCTGGCCCACGCTCGGCGAGTTGGTCGACGCGGGCACGCGCGCGGTCGCGTTCCTCGACGATCCGAGCGGCTCCAATTATCCCTGGCTGCTGCCGCGTTGGGACTTCACCTGGGAGACGCCGTGGGACAACGAGACGCCGCAGGACTTCGGTCGTTGCGATGCGGATCGGGGAACGAAAGGCAATTCCCTCTACGTCGTCGACACCTATCTCGAGGATTGGCCTGTGCAGAGCGCGGCCCACGAAGCGCTTATCAATTACAACCCGTTCTTGATTGATCGCCTGCTCGACTGTCAGCAGAAGGAGCAGGCTCTGCCCAACTTTGTCATGGTTGATTTCTACGATGTGAGCGACGTCTTCCGAGTGGTCGACATGCTCAACGGGTTCGTGCCCGCACCGCGCGACATCAGCGGATTTCCGCCGAACGTTTTCGTCGACGGAGGCGCCGTGGTGGATGTCGATGCAGGCCCGGGTGACGGCGGGTAGCCTGCTACGAACCTACCGACGGTGGACTCGGAATCCACTTTCGCGTGACGCCCGCGACCGTGAACTTCATCTCGAACTCGGTCAGCGAATCGGGGAGATGGGCGTGGGCCGCGCGAAACTTCGCGTAGCTCTCCGGCTGCATCCACTTCGTAAGCCAGTAATCGCCATCGGTCTTGGCGTGTGCGAGCACCGCGCGCGAGCTGGGATCGTAAATGGAGAAATCCATCTCCGGCTGCATCGTCGGGTCGGGCCACCACAGCGCGTCGTCGCCGATTCGCTGAACGTACTTCATCATCGAAGCCATCGGTCCAGGCAGCACGGCGATATCTGGCAGCGGCTTTCCTTCCGGCACGCGCACGTAGACGCCGACCTCGCCGCCATATCCACCGGGAGCCTTCGGTCCCCAGAGGAACTGCTGGCACCAGCCCATCCACGGCTGGATGATGACGTCGCGCCCATCGATCTCCGCGTTGAAGACGGCGGTCGCGTAGCCCGGCCAGTGGACAGCCGCGAATGACGGGAGCACCGCACAGGCATTGCGCCACTCGGGGCCCACGGAGTCGTAGGCGAAACCGTTCTCGATGGTCCTGACGGTTGGCGTTTCGAGCGCCTTGTTCAGATCGGGCCTTGTGAAAGCCGTGGTCATCGTCTTCCCCCTCTGCACCGGCAGAATCGCCGCGCGGCATCCTCGCACGATGCCGCCGTTGACGCGGCCGTCGGAAGAAGCGCCAGCCGTCAGCCCGCCCCGTCACTGAGCAGACACACCGCCGAGCGTCGTTGCCCGCGCGCCCCAGCCAGCTTAAGAAGCCCAATCTCCGCTCCCGCGAGGCCGGCATGGCGCAGCAGTACGTCTTCCAGATGCAGAACCTCCGCAAGATCCACCCGCCGAACAAGGAGGTCTTGAAGGGCATCTACCTCTCGTTCCTCCCCGGCGCGAAGATCGGCGTGCTCGGCAACAACGGCGCGGGCAAGTCGACGCTCCTGCGCATCATGGCCGGCGTGGAGAAGGAGTACGACGGCATGGCCGAGCCCGCGCCCAACCTGCGCGTGGGCTTCCTGCCCCAGGAGCCGGTGCTCGACCCGACCAAGACCGTGATGGGCAACGTGGAGCTCGCCGTCAAAGAGACACGCGACCTGCTCAAGCGCTTCGAGGAGGTGAACGCCGCCTTCGCCGAGCCCGACGCGGACATGGACAAGCTCCTCGCCGAGCAGGCCAAGCTTCAGGACAAGATCGACGCCGCGAACGCGTGGGAGCTCGACCGACAGCTCGAGATCGCCATGGACGCGCTGCGCCTGCCGCCCGGCGACGCCGACGTGACCAAGCTCTCCGGCGGCGAGAAGCGCCGCGTGGCCCTCTGCCGGCTGCTCCTCGAGCGCCCGGACATGCTGCTCCTCGACGAGCCCACCAACCACCTCGACGCCGAGAGCGTGGCCTGGCTCGAGCGGTTCCTGCACGAGTACCCGGGCACGGTGGTCGCGGTGACGCACGACCGCTACTTCCTCGACAACGTGGCCGGCTGGATCCTCGAGCTCGATCGCGGAGCGGGAATCCCCTGGCAGGGCAACTACTCGAGCTGGCTGGATCAGAAGAAGAAGCGCCTCGAGCAGGAAGAGAAGACCCAGAGCGCGCGGCAGAAGAGCCTGGAGCGCGAGCTCGAGTGGGTGCGCGCGAGCCCCAAGGCGCGACAGGCCAAGAGCAAGGCCCGCGTGGCCGCATACGAGACGATGCTCGCCGAGCACGAGAACGCCCAGAAGCGCGACGAGGCCATCGAGATCACCATCCCCGTGCCGCCGCGGCTCGGCGACGACGTGGTCATCGCCGACAAGCTCACCAAGGCCTTCGGCGACCGGCTGCTCATCGACAAGCTCGACTTCCGCCTCCCGCCTGGCGGCATCGTGGGCATCATCGGCCCCAACGGCGCCGGCAAGACCACGCTGTTCCGGATGATCGTGGGCCAGGAGCAGCCCGACTCGGGCTCCCTCAAGCTCGGCTCCACGGTGAAGATCAGCTACGTCGACCAGTCGCGCGAGTCGCTCTCCAACGAGAACAACGTCTTCCAGGAGCTGGCCGGCGGCAACGACTTCATCGAGGTGGGCAAGACCAAGATCCCGTCGCGCGCCTACTGCTCCACGTTCGGCTTCAAGGGCAGCGACCAGAACAAGAAGGTGCGCGATCTATCGGGCGGCGAGCGCAATCGGTTGCACCTGGCCAAGACCCTCAAGACCGGCGGCAATCTGCTGCTCCTCGACGAGCCCACGAACGACCTCGACGTCGACACCCTCCGCGCGCTGGAGACGGCGCTGCTCGACTTCCCCGGCTGCGCGGTGATCATCAGCCACGACCGCTGGTTCCTCGACCGCATCGCCACGCACATCCTGGCGTTCGAGGGCGACTCGAAGGTGGTGTGGTTCGAGGGCAACTACCAGGACTACGAAGCCGACCGGAAGCGTCGCCTGGGCAAGGACGCCGACCAGCCGCACCGCATCAAGTACCGCAAGCTCACGGCCTAGAGCTTCTCCTCGGCTGGTGCGTTGATCAGCGCATCACCGAGGGGAACTCCATGAGAGTCGCGGCATTCGTCCTCGCGGTCGTGGCGTGCGCGTCGACGCCGCCGGCCAGCGACGCACCCAAGTTCATGGTCAAAGGCGTGGCGCAGCGCTCGGGCCAGTACTGCGGCGGCGCGGCACCGTCGCCCGAGATGATCAAGCAGGCGCAGACGCCGCGCGTCACCACCGAGCGCTTCGACGTGCTTCGCGGCAAGGGCGCCGACGGCGAGCTGGTCACGTCTTTCAACCCCGACACGAAGGGCCAGTTCTCGGTCTCGCTTCCGCCCGGCGATTACTGCGTCACGGAGGCCGGCAAGCGCGAGGTTCCCAAGAACGGCGACGGGATGTACGTCGACGCCGCGTGCATGAAGCAGTGGCGCGCGAGCTGCAGCCTCGTGTGGCACGTGGACGCCAAGGACATCGACGGAAGCTTCACGCTTGCCTCGCCGTGCTTTGGGCCCTGCTACCGTGGCCCGATGCCGCCCGCCGCTGCGCCGCACCGCTGAGTTCGGTTGGGACGCTCGCGAAACTCGGCCCATAATCCGGGCGTGAAGCTGCCCGTCTACTCAGCCGCGATCGCCCTCCTCTGCGGCGTGCTGCTTTACGCCGGTCCGGCGCTTCTCTCGCAGCCTCTGCCAACGTGGAGCTCGTTCGCGTTCGGCGCGCTGCTCATCGTGTACGCGAGCTCCATGGGTCGCACGGTGGCTCGCCTCTACCGCTCCGCCGAAGAGCGCTGGGCTTCGCGGTCGACGACGCTCCGAACGCTCGCTGGAATCGCAGGCGCGCTGCTCGTCGGCGGCGCCTCGCAATTCGCCCTCATCAGCGGCGCCGACGCGGGCCACATGCACATGGCGCCCGCGCTCACGCCCTTCCTGGTGGGGTTGCCGCTGCTCTTTCAGGTGGCGTTCAACGTCCTCAGCGCCGCGCTGGTGCATGCCACGCGGAGGGTTCGCCACGTGCGCACGCGCATGGAGGCGCTCGCCATGTCCACCGCGCTCATGGCGTCGATCCTCGCGCTGGTGCTGCGATCGACGATCCAGGTCGACCTGCGCACGAGCAACAGCTCCGTGGCCACGATCGCGAGCGTCTCGCTGTTCGCGCTCATCACCGTGCTCCTCAGCGCTGGACCTGTTCGCGGCTTCACCCGGCTCGCTGCGGGGCGCCTGAGCGCTTCGCTGCAGCGCTCGGCTGAAGCACTCGGCGAAGTGGGCCGCGGCAACCTCGACGTGCAGCTCCCCGTCGAAGGCCAGGACGAGATCGCGCAGATGGGCACGGCCTTCAACGCCATGGTCGCGGGCCTGCGCGAGAAGAGCTTCTTGGAGGAGGCCTTCGGTCGCTACGCGTCGCCGGCCGTGCTTGCGGCGCTCCGCGAAGCCGGCGGACTCACCGTGCACACCGCGCGTCGGGAGGCCACCGTCCTCTACGCCGACGTGCGCGGCTTCACGGCGTGGAGTGAGTCGGTCTCGCCCGAAGAAGTGATGCGCGCGCTGAACCTCTACTTCGAGCGCATCGTGCAGGTGGTCGAGGGTCACGGCGGCTACGTGAACAAGTTCATCGGCGACGCGATCATGGTCATCTTTGGCGCGCCGCACGCGCAGCCCGATCACGCGGCGCGCGCCGTCGCGTGTGCGCGCGGGATGCAGACCGCGCTCGCGGAGATGAACCGCGCCCAGGCGTTTGGCACGAAGGAGCTGCAGATCGGCATCGGCGTGAACACCGGGCCGCTCGTGGCCGGAACGCTCGGCTCCGAGCGGCGCGCGGAGTACACCGTCATCGGCGACACCGTGAACGTGGCCGCGCGGCTCACCAGCAACGCCAGGCCTGGCGAGATCCTCGTGGGCGCCGCGACGGCGCAGGAGGCAGGCCTCGATGGCCTTGAGCCCATCGAGCCCCTCAAGGTGAAAGGGAAGGCCGAGCCGCTCGAGGTCTATCGCGCGCGTGAGCTCACGAAGGCCGCTTCCTGACGCGCCTCAGAGCCCATACGCGTCGACCGGCATCTTCAAGATGAAGACGTGCGGCGCCGGCTGCGGCTGGTTGTCGAGCGCGTTGCCCACCACGATCGATCCATCCGACGAGGCCGCGACGGCGCTCGTCAGAACATAACCATTCGGTATCGCGATGCGCTGGCTGGCCACGATGTCCTGCAGCTTCTGAAGCCCGCTCGCCCGCGTCCATACCGTGGCCCAGTTGCCCTCGTCCCAGGCGTTGCCGCTGTTGCCGAAGATGAGCTGGTTGTTCGCCGCGATGGAGCTCTCGAAGGTGCTGTCATTGAGGCCGCCCGTGTTGGGCAGGCCAGGGATCTGGACCACGCCCGCGTCGGCGGTCCAGTAGAAGCCCAGCCCGTTCCAGATGCCCGCGGCCATTTGGCCATCGTGGCTGAGCGTGAGCACCTCGCCGATCACCTGCATGGTGGGATCGAGCGCGAAGCCGCCGGCGTCGGCGTACCAGATCGCCGGCGAGCGATCGGCGGCGAGCGACGACGCGAAGCCGCCCATCACCGCGCCGTCGTCGGAGATGACGCTCGCGCGCTCCGAGCCCGTGACATCACCAATGTGCTGCAGCTCCGTGAACACGCCGTCCTGCCACCGGAAGGCGTTGGTCACGCAGCCGTTCCAGTCGAGTCCGACGGCGATCGTTCCGTCGGCGCTCAGGCCCCAGCCCGAGCTCGCGTTCGGGTCGCAGCCGCCGTCGAAGCCGCTGCCGAGATCCAGCCACCCGGCGTCGGCGGTCCAGATGCCCGCCTGGATGGGGCTCGTGCCGTGGAAGCCGATGAGCTTGCCGCCGTTGGGCGCGATGCCGGTGATGGGATCCTGGTTGTCGCCCGTGCGCGTGACCTGGCTGAGCGTGTCCGTGGTGGTGTCGTAGAGGAAGACCAGCGTGTCGGAGGCCCCGAAGGTCATCATCAGCGCGGTGGTGCCGTCGGAGGTGATGCCCACCGCGTCCTCGACATTGACGAACCGGATGGTGCCATTCGGCGGACCGGCATCGACATCGCCTGCGTCCAGGGGCCCCGCATCGACGTCACCGGCATCGACGTCGCCCGCATCGACCGGACCCGCATCGACGGGTCCTGCATCCGTCTCACCTGCGTCGGTCAGGCCGGCGTCGGTCGGGCCTGCATCGGCAAGCCCCGCATCGCCACCGGACGTGGTGTTCTTTCCGCAGCCGGCCGCGAGGACGGCGGCGAGCAGCAGCATCTCGAATCGACGCATTCGACAGTCGCTTTCATGAAGCAGTTTCTTGGAGTCGCGAAGTGTCCCTTTCGCCTTTGCGGCCGTCAAGGAGCACACCCAAGAGCATTTTTCGCGAGGCAATCGAGCGGTCGAGCGCTCTTCAAGCAAGCACGCCGAGCTGCGCGGACTCACAAGTATGAGCGCACCGGGACCGAATCGATTTTTCACAATTCCCAAATGTCCGACCGATTCACGATGCGTTGCGGAAGGCTCGGCGCAAAGAGAAGCCGCCCGCGCGATCTTCCGCACCGCACCCGCACCCGCGCTCGACGCGAATGCCGAGCAGCGCAAGGGTGTGTCACCGAACGCACCTGACCTTTCGCGCGGCCGGGGGTGAATAGCCGGGCGGCGTCTGCGTCGGTGAGCCTTGACGCTTGCCCCGGAGGCCGGGCCGGCTAGCCTTGGCAGCATCGAATGGGAGTCCGCGTGCGCCGCCTGGCCCTGTTGCTCATCTTCTTCGCGCCTGCGCGCGCGCTCGCGCAGTACGTCCCGCCGCCGCCTCCTCCTCCACCGCCGCCGATGGCGCCGCCCGCCTATCCGCCGCCCTCGGAGCTGCCGCCTGGCTACGAGCCACCGCCCCCGCCGCCGCCCACGGCGCTGCCGACCCAGCCGCCGCCGCCGTTCGCACCGCCGCCTCCTCCGCCGCCCCAGACCGGCTTCCAGATCTCGGCCCGCGGTGCGTGGGCCCTGACGTTCGGCAACACGGATGACTCGGGCAGCACCGTCGCGCCCGACCGGCAGACGGACTTGTTCGGCTCGCAACTGCAGCTCACCCTGGATGTGGGTTGGAAGTTCGTGCCCCAGGTCTTCGTGGGTGGCTACGTGGGCCTCGGCTTCGGCGGCGCGGGCGATGTGGTGTCCCGCGGCTGCGGCGCGGACATCACCTGCAGCAGCAACCTCTTCCGCATCGGCGTCGAGGGCATCTACTCCGTCACCCCGAACCGCCCGGTGAGCCCGTGGGTGGGCTACGGCCTGGGCCTGGAGGGCTCGGGGGTCACGGCCACCGACAGCCTCGGCGACCAGAGCTCGGTCAGCCTGGCCGGCGTGGAGTGGGCGCACATCATGGCCGGCGTGGACTTTCGCGTGAACCGCGCGCTCTCCGCCGGCCCGTTCGTGGACCTCTCGTTCGGCACGTACAGCTCGGGCTCGGTGTCCGACTCGAGCGGCACCTCGGAGAACCTCGACCTCACCCACCATGCCACCCACGGGTGGATCCAGCTCGGCCTGCGCATGGTGGTCTCTCCGTGAGCCGCGCGGCAACACCGCGCCGCTCGCCTTGACTTGGCCTGGACCGCGCGGCACGGTCGGTGTGGCGCCGTGTTCGCACCTCCTCGCGCCCTGAGCGTCTCTTTGCCTCCCAACCCGGCGATCCGCACCGCAGCGCTCCTGACCCTGGCGCTCGCCGGCTGTCACCGCAAGGCGCCGCCCTCGCTGGCCGTGGCCAAGCTGACGGTGTCGGAGGAGTCGCTCGCGGCCGCGCCCGCGCTGGGCCTCGGCGCCGAGCAGATGAAGGCTGCGGTCAAGACAGCGCTCGAGCGCCAGGGCGCCGTCGTCCTTCAGGATGGCCAGAGCGCGCCTCCCGGCTCGCAGGTCTACCGGGTTCGCGCGGAGATCGGCGGCGCCCAGCTGCAGGACGTGGCCCTCCCCGACGGCGGCGTCGGCCAGGAGGCGCAGGTCGAGGCGGTGCTGGAGGGCGCGCGCGCGTCGTCGGAGGGCACGCTCAAGCTCAGCGGCACGGGCGAGGGTCACGTCGCTGCGCCGGCCGCGCCCGACACCGAGGGCCAGGCAGCCGCGTTCAAGAGCTCGTTCGCGAAGGCCGTGGACCTCGCGGCGGCGCGGCTCGCCCGGAGCGCCGTGGCCGTGGAGGCGCCGGTCGAGACGCTCCACGCCGACCTCGGCTCCCCCGACTCGGGCGTGCAAGAAGCAGCCGCGGACGTGCTCGTGGATCACCATGACCTCGCGGCGATCCCGGTGCTGGTGCAGGAACTCGACAGCCCCGACGACTCGGTGAAGATGAAGGCCATTGGCGAGCTCGTGGAGCTCAAGGCCAAGACCAGCGTGCCCAAGCTCATCGACCTGGCCCAGACCTCGGACCCGCGGCTGGGCACCGACCCGCACTTCCAGATGCAGATCATCTACGCGCTGGGCACCATCGGCGGCGACGAGGCGGAGGCGTACCTGTACACCATCGCCAGCGGCCACCCGGACGAGATGGTGCGCAACGCGGCCAAGGAGGCGTCGGCCGAGCTGCACCGCTCCCACGCCCGGGTCAGCCACAAGGAACTCCCGCAATGAAGCGCATCCTCTGCCTCGCCGTGGCCCTCGCCGGCTGCGCCACCGCGGCCCCCACGCCCACCACGTCCACCACCAACGTGTGCGACTACTTCCCGCTCGCGGTGGGCAACCAGTGGCACTACGACGGCGAGCGCCGCCCCGACGGCACCCGCGAGCCCATCGACATCGCCGTCACTGGCATGAAGGACGGCTACTACCAGCAGAGCAGCGGCGCGGCCGTGGCCTGCGACGTGGAGGGCGTCCGCGATCCGCAGCGCGTGCTCATCCAGCCGCCGTTGCAGGTCGGCCACAAGTGGAAGGCCGTGCCCAGCGTGACCACCGTCGAGGAGTACGAGATCGTGGACGTGGGCAGCACCGTGAACGTGCCCGCGGGGAGCTTCTCCAACACCATCACCGTGCGCTCCAAGCTCACCGACCGCGACCGCCAGGGCTTCCTCACCGCCGAGTTCACCTACGCGCCCGGCGTGGGCCTGCTCCGGGTGGCGACGTCGCACACCAAGGGCACCGAGACCACCCCGCAGATCGAGCTGGTGTTGCGCAGCTTTACCGTGGCCCCCGCAAAGGCGAACCCCAGCTCCTGAACGCGCGAGCATCCTTGCAGCCGGGCAGCTAGACTGCCGTCCATGGCCCCCGGGACCCAGACCGACGCGCCCTCCAGCGAGGAGCTGATCCTCGGCTTCCTGGCCGAGGCGGGCGAGGAGTTCACCTCGGGCGAGGCGATCTCCAACAAGCTGGGTCTCTCGCGCACGGCCGTGTGGAAGAACGTCGAGAGCCTGCGCGGCAAGGGCTACGTCATCGAGGCCGTGCCCGCGCGTGGGTATCGCCTGGTGGAGATTCCGGATCGGCTGACCGAGCTGGAGCTCTCGCCGCTGCTGAATACCCACGACTTCGGGCGCACCCTGCACGCGCTCGACGAAGTGGGCTCCACCAGCGACGAAGCGAGCCAGCTCGCGCTCGAGGGCGCCGAGCACGGCGAGACCGTCGTGGCCGAGATGCAGACGTCAGGCCGCGGACGGCGCGGGCGCGCCTGGGTCTCGCCGCCGGGCAAGAACCTGTATCTGTCGATCGTGCTGCGGCCGGAGCTGCCGCCCCAGCGCGCGCCGGAGCTGACATTCGTGGCTGCCGTGGCCGTGGCCGAGACGCTCATCGAGGCCAACGTCCCCGCGCAGATCAAGTGGCCCAACGACATCGTCGTCGAGGACAAGAAGGTCGCCGGAATCCTCACCGAGCTGCACGCCGAGCCGGAGCGCGTCCAGGCGGTGATCCTCGGCATCGGCGTGAACCTGAACCTCACCGAGAAGGACCTGCCCAGCGAGCTGCGCGCCATCGCCACCTCGGCGCTGCTCGTGCGCGGCGCCTCGGTGCCGCGTGCGCTCTTCACCGCCGCCCTGCTCGCCCGCCTCGAGCACTGGTACGACCGCCACGCCGAAGAGGGCTTCGAGCCCATCTGCGCGCGCTGGCGCGAGCTGACCTGCACGCTCGATCGCCAGGTTCGCGTGTCGACCGGTGGCAAGGAGCTCATTGGCGTGGCCCAGGACGTCGACAACTCGGGCGCGCTGATGGTGGCCGTGGGAGATGAGCTGGTGCGCGTGGTCGCCGGCGATGTCGAGCTGCTGCGGCCGGTCTGAAGTGCTGCTGCCACCTGGCGATTCCAGGGATTCCGGGCGCCTGACGCCGCCCCGGCCCTCGCGTTAAGCTAGGCCCATGCTGCTGGCCATCGACGTCGGCAATACCAACACCGTGCTGGGCGTCTACGACGGCCAGAAGCTGCTCGATCACTGGCGGCTCCAGACCGTCACCGCGCGCACCGCCGACGAGTACGGCGTGCTCACGCGCCAGCTCTTCCAGCTCACCAGCATCGACGCGTCCAAGATCGACGCGGTGGCCGTCTCCAGCGTGGTGCCGCCGGTGCAGTTCGCGCTCACGGGCATGTCGCGGCGCTGGTTCAAGTGTGACCCGCTCTTCGTGGGCCCGGGCGTGAAGACGGGCATGCCCGTGCTCTACGACAACCCGCGCGAGGTCGGCGCCGACCGCATCGTGAACTCGGTCGCGGCCTTCGAGCGCTACAAGAGCGGCCTCATCGTCGTCGACTTCGGCACCGCGACCACCTTCGACGCCGTCTCGCCCAAGGGCGAATACCTCGGCGGCGCCATCTGCCCGGGCATCACCATCGCCATGGAGGCCCTGTTCAAGAACGCCTCCAAGCTGCCGCGCGTGGAGTTCAAGCGCCCGGGCAAGGTCGTCGGCCGGGACACGATTTCGTCGATGCAGTCGGGAATGGTCTTCGGCTACGTGGGCCTGGTGGACGGCCTCTGCGCGCGCATGGCCCAGGAGCTCGGCTTTCCGGTGAAGGTGGTGGCCACGGGCGGCCTGGCGCCGCTCATCGCCGAGGAGAGCAAGGCCATCGAGGTCGTCGACGAGTTCCTCACGCTCGAGGGCCTGCGCATCATCCACGAGCGGAACCGCTGATTCGGGGAGAGCACATGTCCGAGATCGATCCCAACCAGCCACCCGACGGAGCCGCCCCGCCTGCCGAGGCCGCTGCGCCGCCGCCCGCGCCCGAAGGCCCGGCGTGTCCGGTGACCGCGGAGCGGCTCGCGCCGCAGATGCGCCGCTACGTGGACTTCAAGGGCCCCGTCGCCGGCCGCGCCATGGCCGCCAAGGGCCTGGTGCCGCTGCAAGGCGCCGACTTCGCGCACGTGATGTTCATGCTCACCTTCGATCCCGACGAGAAGGTGCGCAACCAGGCGATGCAGACCGCCAGCGCGCCCGACGACCGCACCAAGAAGGTGCTGCTCGCCGCGCTCCGCGACGAGGATCTCGAGCCGCCCGTCCTGCACTTCTACGCGCAGGTGCTCGGCGGGAAAGAGGACCTGCTCGAGCTCATCTGCCTCAACAACACCACCGCCGACGAGACCATCGCCGAGGTGGTGCTCAACGCCAGCCCCAAGCTGGCCGAGCTCATCAGCCAGAACCAGCTGCGCTTGCTGCGCACGCCGCTCATCTTGCGGAACCTGTGCGGCAACCCCAACGCCAGCAAGGCCACCGTCGATCTCGCCTGTGACTTCGCCGTCCGCTCCGGCGTGGTGATGGACGACGTGCCGGCGATGAAGGAAGCGCGCATCCGCATCCACGGGCCGGACGTCATCGCCGCGCCGCCGCCGGCGGATCAGGTCACCGCCGACGCGATCCTCGAGGAAGAGAAGGAGACGCTTCACAACGAGAACGCCGAGCCGCTCGTCGAGGGCAGCCAGAAGAAGATGACCCTCGTTCAGAAGGTCATGAAGATGCAGGTCTCGGAGAAGATCAAGCTGGCCACGCTGGGCAACAAGGAGGCCCGCACCCTGCTCCTGCGCGACAGCAACAAGCTGGTGTGCATGGCCGCCATCAACAGCCCGCGCATCACCGACGGCGAGATCCTGCTCATGGCCGGCAACAAGACCTGCAACGACGACGTGCTCCGCTACATCTACAGCAACCGCAGCTGGACCAAGAACTACAAGATCAAGCTCGCCCTGGTGCGCAACCCCAAGGTCCCCGCGGCCATCGGCATGAAGTTCCTGTCGACCCTGCGCGACTCGGAGTTGAAAGACATCGCCAAGGACAAGAACGTCCCTTCGGCGGTGCAGCAGCAGGCCAAGAAGATGGTCGACAAGAAGAACGCGCCCGTGAAGGTCGGCGGCGATCACTGACCGGGTGAGCGGCGTCACCGACGCGCATCGCGGATGATCGATAGCGTCGGGGCATGTTGACCGATCGCGCGAAGCTGCCCGCCGACGTTCTCGACGCGCTCGCGCGCGAGCTCGCCCCGCTGCGAATGCTCGACGAGGTGCTGCGCTGGGGCTTCGCGCAATCGCCGCCGCGCGATGTAGCCGACATCGTCATCCAGGATGAGTACACCCACGACGTGGTGCTGCCCTGGCGCGACGAGCTCCACCTCGTCTTCGGCACAACCTGACTGGGTGGCGTGACGGCGGTCGCCGTCTGGGATCACCGACCGACGGCCGACGAGCTGCTCCATGCCCGGCTCGACGCCGGCTGGAAGCCCACGCCCACCGCGCTCCGCGACGGCGAGCAGGTGCTCGGCCACGCGGCCTGCACGGTGGCGCGCTGACTCGAGCTACTCGGGCTTCTTCTCGCCCTCGGGAGCCGCGGGCACCGGCGCAGGCTCGGTGGTGCTGAGCGACTGGGCGATGGCCTCGGGCGAGCCGGGCTCGATCTTCGCGGGCGGCGGCTGATCGAGATCCACGCGGACCTGGATGGCCTCGGGCGTTGCGGGCGCGGCCTCGGTCGGCGGCGCAGCGACAGCACCTTCCGGAGCAGGCGTCGCCGGGGCGGTCTCGGCAGCCTTGGCGGCGTCGCGGGCCTCGCGCTCGGCCTTCTCGCGCAGGTCGCGCTCCTCGCGCTCCTTGCGGCGCTCCTCGCGGCGGGCGTCGTCGAGCGCGCCCTGATCGCGGGCGCGGCGCCAGAAGCCCTCGTCCACGTCGGGGAGCTCCACGGTGATGCTGTGCGCGCCCACCTTCTTCTCCACCAGCTTCTCGGCCAGCGCCTCGCCGCTCCAGAGCAGCATCAGCGCGCCGCCCGAGAGCGCCTCGCTGCGCGCCTCGCGAGAGACCTCGCCGGCGCCAATCACCATGCCCACGTGCGCGTTGTGGTTCACCAGATCGCGGCGCAGGTCGGCGACATCGGCGCGGCTGACCTCGCGGTTGCCCTTGATGAGCCGCGCGGCATAGCGGACGTCGAGCAGGCCCTCGCGGCGGCGGCCGGTGAGCACCAGGCCCTCCTTGCCGCGCTTGGTCGCGCGAACCTCGCGGAAGCCGTGGGCCTCGAGCAGCGCGATGCCTGCCAGCTCCAGCGCGCCCACCTCGAAGTCGCCCATGCGCCGCCGCAGCACGCGGCCGATGTTCTTGCCGTGCTCGCGGGTCTGCTGGAGGAGCCGCTGCAGCCCGGGACCGGCCTTGGGCGGCGGACCGGCCTTGGCCCCGCCCTCGAGCTCCATGCCCAGGCTCTGGGCCAGCGCGGCCTCGAGCTCCACGGGGATGCCCTCGCGCGGCGCACCGGCGCGCTCGGCGGACACGTCGCCGTTCTCGGCGATGTTGAAGTGCGGCCGGCGGCCCTGGCTCTCGCGGCGGCGGTTGTCGTCGCGCAGCGCCTGGAGCACGGCCTCCGTGCCCAGATCTTCGGCCACCTTCTCGGTCTCGCGCAGCGCGCCGGCGAGATCCACCGCGGGCATGGGCGCGGCGTGCTGGGTGAGGATGTCGAAGGCGAGCTCGGGGAGCGTCTGGAGCTTCTTCTTGCGGTCGCGCTCCTCGTGCCGCTTGTGCCGCTCGCCGCGCCCGGCGATGCGCACGTTCTCCGAGCGCGGAATCGGGTGGCGCTCGCGAGGACGCAGCGGGACCTCGGCCTCATCGGGCTGGGGCAGCGGGCTGACGTCGAGGGCCTTGGGATCCTCGAGGATTCCCCAGTCGAGCAGGCCGAACGTCCCCGGCTCGGTGGCGACGATCTTGCGGTCGCCCTTGCGCTTGGCCATCGCGGCCAGGCGGTAATACATCGTCGCCTCGGGGTCCTTGCCCACGTGGCTGAGCAGCTTCTCGGCGACGGCCTTCTCGGTGATGTACTTGAACGAAAGCGGCTTGCCCTCCTTCTCCAAAATGTGGAGGGCGGCTTCGAAGAAGGTCATGTGGAACCTTGAGCGGCGCGCGGACGGCCGCATTCGGGGCGCGCCGCATTCGGGGCAAAGTGCCGGGGCTCGGGGCAGGCGCGGGTTTCGCGCCAGGAGCGTGGCCAGCAGCCCGCGGCGCGGTCGCGCCGGTGGGTGAAGCGCCCGGAAGCTAGTCGGCCGATCGGGCCATGTCAACGGAAGTTGTTGGATTTTCTGCCGACCTCCGCAACAAAGCCCGTAACCCCGCGCGCCCCGTTTCGTGCAAGCTAACCGGATGCTGCGCCCGTCGGCGCAGGGTCGGGAGCGCGCGTGATTCGGCTGGTCGTCGGCGAGGGTCGGACGGGGCCGCTGCGGCTCCTGGCCGACGGCGCCGTCGTCAACGCCGGCCTGCCCGACGAGCCCCTGCCCAAGACGCTGCTCGCCTTCGCCCGCGCGCTCCTCCAGCTCGCCAAGGGCAAGGGCCCGCAAGCCCTGGAGCTGCCCCGAGCGGAGCTGCTGTGGCTCCTGGAGGTCGATGGCAGCGACGCCGTGCTCCGCTGGGTGCGCCGAGGCCGTCCGCGCTCGGCCGTGGTGAGGAAGGCCACGCTCGATCTGCGCGCGCTGGGCGTCGCGGTGGCGGCGGCGCTCGAGCCCGTCCCGCGGACCGCGCCGCTCCGGCGCTCGCTCGCCAAGCTGCCGTCCCCGCCTGCGCTGCGCGCCCTGCCCGGCTTCCAGCTCGAGGCCGCAGCCGGCCCGCTCACGCTCGCGGTCTCCATCGACGAGGTCCCCTCGCCGCGCGGATCCGCTTGGCACGGGCTGCTGGCGCCCGGTGCGATCGAGGTTCGCCAAGCGGGCCACGTGGTCGCGCGGAGCGCCGAGCCGCCCTTCCTGGTGCTGGAAGACCTCGCGCGCTGGGCCCGCAATGCGCTGAAGCCGGCCAAGAAGAACGACGCGCTCCCGTTTTCGCAGGGCGGAGAGCTGGCGCTCGACGGCGACGACGTCCGGCTCGGCCGTCACCGCTTCCCCGAGCTGCGGCTGCCGCTCGCGGCGGCCATCGGCGAGCTCTTGCAGCAGTTCGCGAAGGAGCTGGGTCGAATCGCCCCGCCGCTGGCGCGGACCGCGCCACTCCGCACCCTGGCCCACGAGGCGACGCCGCTGCTCAGCCGCGCCCGCCAACGCCCGCTCACGCCCGCGCGCGCGACCAAGCCGCGGCCCGCGCGGACGCAGCGACCGGCCGAGCCCGTGGCCCATGGCTCGGTGCGAAAGCTGAGCTTCAAGCCGCTCTTCGAAGCCCGCGTGGGCTACCCGGTGCGCGCGCTCGATCTCTGGGGCGACAAGGTGCTCGTTCGTGGCGAGGAAGCGACCACGCTGCTCGGGCTCGATGGCACCCTGCGCTGGACCGTCCCCGCGCGCACCGTGGCCGCGAACGGGCTCGTCCTGGCCATTCGCGGCGAGCGGCTGGTGCGATTGGATCTCGAGACCGGTGGCTGGCGCTGGTTCCGCGACAGCGAGGGGCTCGAGCCGCGCAACCTGGTCTACCGGTCGCCGCAGACGATGATCGTGGAGGAGACCGACGCGCTCACCGGCCGGCTCACCGAGACTGGCCTGGCGCGCTGGCACTTCCGGCCGCCCATGGGCGAGCGGGTGTTCGCGAGCTACCAGCCGGATCGCATCTACGCGGCCACGGCGGGCGGACAGCTCGCGTCGCTCGATCCCGACACCGGCGAGCCGCACTTCCGCGCGCTCTCGCCGCGGCCCTTTCGGCAGGCGCCGCTGCGCGTGGGCGGAGGCCTCTTCGTAGTGGTGCAAGGCGAGGCGTCCGACGAGCTGCTCCAAGCCGACGCTGCCACCGCGGCCGTGCGCTGGGGCGGCGAGCTGCACGCGCGCGAGGCCGGGCCGCTCCAGGCCCTGGGCGAGACGGTGGCCACGGTGGCGCGGACGGGCGAGGGCTGGGTGCTGGTGCTCCTCGACAAGCGCACCGGTGACGGCCGCCACCTGCCGACCGGCTTCACCGGTCGAAGGCCTCCCGAGCTCGTAGGCACGGAGGCGGGATTCCTCGTCGCCGCCGACGATGGCCGCGCCCTGCTCTTCGCCCCCGACGGTACGCCGCGCCTCGCGCACACCGAGGCCAAGCCGCCCACCGCGCGCGCCATCCCGCCGGTGCTGCAGCGACGGCTCGCGCTCGTCGCCTCTGAGGAGCCGGCGCTCTTCGACCTGAGCGAAGGCCGGCTGGTGGCCCGGCTCCCGGCGCTCGAAGGGCTCACGGCGCTCGCTGCGGATGCCGAGCTGCGCGTGGTGGTCGCCGACGAGGCGGGAAACGTGCGCGGCCACCAGCTCCGCGGACACCTCGCCGTCGTCCCCGACCGGCCCAAGCCCTGAAACGACGAGCGGGCGCCCCCGCGATGGGAAGCGCCCGCGCGTTCGACGAAGTCAGCCGCGACTACTTGGCGGCCTTCTCCTCGCCCTCGGCCTTCTTCTCGGGCCGGTCCACCAGCTCGAGCACGGCCATGGGCGCCGCGTCGCCCGGCCGGAAGCCGGCGCGGAGCACGCGGGTGTAGCCGCCCGGGCGCGCCTTGTAGCGGGGCGCGAGCTCGCTGAAGAGCTTCTCGAGCAGGGCGTTGTCGCGCACGGTGCGGTGCGCGAGCCGGCGCGCGTGCAGCGTCCCGCGCTTGCCGAAGGTGATCATCTTCTCCGCCAGCTTCCGGGCCTCCTTGGCCTTGGGCAGCGTGGTGCGGATCTGCTCGTGGCGGATGAGCTCCTGCACGAGGTTCTTGAGCAGCGCGTCGCGGTGCGACGAGGTGCGGCCGAGCTTTCGACCAGCCTTCAGGTGACGCATGGGTTTGCCTCTTCTTCGGTTGCCGCCCAGGCCGTGTCAGGTACCTGGGTCGGGGCGCGGTGCATTGCGCCGGGTGATTCGCGACCGGCCCGCCCAGCGTGCGCGAGGCGGACCGGCACGAAGTGCTGAACTACTCCGTGGGGCTGGCGGCCGGCATCTGCTTCGGCGGCCAGTTGTCGAGCTTCATGCCCAGGGAGAGGCCCATCTCGGCCAGGATTTCCTTGATCTCCTTCAGCGACTTGCGGCCGAAGTTCTTGGTCTTAAGCATCTCGGCCTCGGTCTTCTGCACCAGGTCGCCGATGGTCTTGATGTTCGCCTGCTGCAGGCAGTTCGCCGAGCGCACGGAGAGCTCGAGCAGGTCCACGCTCTTGAACAGGTTCTCGTTCAGCTTCGGCTCGGCCTTGGGAGCCTCCTCGACGATGGGCTCCTCGGTCTCGTCGAAGTTGATGAACGTGTTCACCTGCTCCTTGATGATCTTGGCGGCGAAGGCGATCGCGTCCTGCGGCTTGACGCTGCCGTCGGTCCAGATCTCGAGGCTGAGCTTGTCGTAGTCGGTCTGCTGGCCCACGCGCGCGTTGGTGACCTGGTAGTTCACCTTCTTCACGGGCGAGAAGAGCGAGTCGATGGGGATCACGCCGATGGGCGTGCCGGCCACCTTGTTGCGATCCGCCGAGACGTAGCCGCGGCCCATGCGCGCCGTCAGCTCCATGCGGACCTTGCCGCCGTCGCTGATGGTGCAGATGTGGTGCTCGGGGTTGAGGACCTCGACGGTGCCGTCGGTGATGATGTCCTTTGCTTTGACCTCTTTGGGACCCGTGGCCTCGATGCGCAGGGTCTTCACCTCGGTGGTGTGCATGGCCAGCAGCACCTCCTTGAGGTTGAGGATGATGTCGGTCACGTCCTCGGCGACGTCGGCGATGGTGGAGAACTCGTGCTCCACGCCGTCGATGCGGACGGTGGTGATGGCCGCGCCCTGGAGGCTCGAGAGGAGCACCCGGCGAAGGCTGTTGCCCAGGGTGGTGCCGTAGCCGCGCTCGAGCGGCTCGGCCACGAACTTGCCATAGGTCTCGGTGAGCGAGTCGGCGTCGACCTGGAGGCGGCGCGGCTTGATGAGGTCGCGCCAGTTCTTTGCGATGTGTCCGTCTGCCATGGTTTTGCTCCGCGCCCCGGTCTACGCAAAAACCCGGGCCGCATTGTGGTGACCGGCCGCTCTCGCGGTTCGGGTCGCCGGTGGTGGACGCCCGAGAAACAACCGCGCGCCCGGACGTCCGCGGGCGCGCGAAGTTGAATAGCTCGACGAAGCTCTACTTGCTGTAGAGCTCGACGATGAGCTGCTCCTGGATCGGCATGGTGAGGTCCTCGCGAACGGGCGAGGTCTTCACGGTGGCCTTGAGGCCCTTCTTGTCCAGCTCGATCCACTGCGGAACGCCGCGGCGGTCCACGGCCTCGACGGCCTTGGAGATGCGGGCGATCTTCTTGCTCTTGTCCTTCACCTCGACCACGGAACCGGAGCGCACGGCGAACGAGGGGATGTTCACCTTCTTGCCGTTCACGGTGAAGTGGTTGTGGCGCACCATCTGGCGCGCCTCGTTGCGGGTGTCGGCGAAGCCGGCGCGGAACACCACGTTGTCGAGGCGAAGCTCGAGGGCGAGCAGGAGGTTCTCGCCCGTCTTGCCCTTGGCCGCCGCGGCGCGGTGGTAGTAGCCACGGAACTGGCTCTCGAGCAGGCCGTACATGCGCTTGACCTTCTGCTTCTCGCGCAGCTGCACGCCGTACTCGCTGAACTTGGCGCGGCCCTGGCCGTGCTGACCGGGGGGATACGGGCGGCGCTCGATGGCGCACTTGTCGCTGTAGCAGCGGTCGCCCTTCAGATACATCTTGAGGTTCTCGCGCCGGCAGATGCGGCACGAAGACAGGGTGTAACGGGCCATCGTCGTTCTCCTCGGTTCAGCAGGTCAGGCCGGGTAAGGGTTCGTGAAAAAGCGAAGCGCGCCGTTACCCGACACCCGGCGCGCCTGCCGAATCAAACAAAATGGTTACACGCGGCGACGCTTGGGCGGGCGGCAGCCGTTGTGCGGGATCGGGGTCACGTCGCGGATGAGGGTGACCTTGAGGCCGGCGGCGGCGATGGCGCGGAGCGCGCTCTCGCGGCCGGCGCCGGGGCCCTTCACCAGCACGCTCACCGTCTTCAGGCCGTGCTCCATGGCCTTGGCGGCGGCGTCGCCCGCGGCAACCTGCGCCGCGAACGGGGTGCTCTTGCGCGAGCCCTTGAAGCCGCGCGCACCCGCCGAGCTCCAGGCCAGCACGTTCCCGGAGACGTCGGTGATGGTGATCATCGTGTTGTTGAACGTGGACGAGATGTGCACGATGCCCGTGTTCACGTTCTTCTTGGTCTTCTTGCCCTTGGCCTTGCGCTCGCCCTCAGCAGCGGGGGCCGCGGCCGCGCCCTCGGGGGTCGCAGGCACCGCAGGGGCCGCTGCAGGAGCGGCCGGGGTCTTGTTCTCAGGAGTCTCCGCCATGGTTCTGTTTCCTTAGGTGGTCTGGGCGAAAGGGTTAGCGAGCCGGGGCCGCGGTGGGGGCCTTGCGGATGATGCCGCGCTTGGGGCCCTTGCGGGTGCGCGCGTTGGTGTGGGTGCGCTGGCCGCGGACGGGCAGGCCCTTGCGGTGACGCAGGCCGCGGTAGCAGCCCAGGTCCATCAGGCGCTTGATGTTCATGGTGGTCTCGCGGCGGAGATCGCCCTCGACCTTGTAGCTGGCCTCGATGGCCTCGCGGATCTTGCGAACGTCGTCTTCGCTGAGGTCCTTGGTACGAATGTCCGCGCTGACGGCGGCCTTGGCGAGGATGTCCTTCGCCGTCTTCTTGCCGATGCCGTAGATGTACTGGAGGGCGATCTCAATCCGCTTCTCGCGGGGGAGGTCGATGCCTGCGATACGAGCCATGGTGCGTGTGTCCTGTTCCGAAAGGGTTTAGGCCTGGCGCTGCTTGTGGCGGGGGTTGGCGGGGCAGATCACGCGAACCACGCCCTTGCGGCGGATCACGGTGCACTTCTCGCAAATCTTCTTCACCGACGCGCGAACCTTCATGATGGCAATCCTTCGTTGCGAAAGGTCATCGCGGCGCACCACGCGCCGCCCGGGTTACTTGGCTCGATAGGTGATGCGGCCGCGGGAGAGGTCGTAGGGCGAGAGCTCCACCTTGACCTTGTCTCCGGGGAGGATGCGGATGAAGTGCATTCGCATCTTGCCGGAGATGTGCGCGAGAACCTTGTGGCCGTTCTCGAGCTCCACCGTGAACATGGCGTTGGGCAACGGCTCAATCACCGTTCCCTCGACCTCGATCGCATCCTCTTTCGGCATTACTTCCTTCTTGCGGCGCAGGGCCGCCTGATCCAAAGCCGGCGGCTAGTAACACAATCTGCCCGGGTTGCGCAACTCCATGTAAGCCGGCCGACGGGCAGTCAACCGGTGAGCACCTCGACGCCCTGCTCGGTGAGGGCCACGGTGTGCTCGAAATGGGCCGAGAGCGAGTGGTCGAGCGTGACCGCGGTCCAGTCGTCGGACAAGGTCTTCACGCCGGGGCCGCCCACGTTGACCATGGGCTCGATGGCCAGGACCATCCCCGGGCGCAGGCGCGGGTTCTGGAGCTGGCCGACACCCCGGGTGAAGTCGTAGTTGGGGATCTTGGGCTCCTCGTGGAGCGCGCGGCCGATGCCGTGGCCCACGAAGTCGCGGACGACCGAGTAGCCGGCCGCCTCCACGTGCTTCTGCACGGCCGCGCCGATGTCGCTGATGCGGTTCCCGTCCTTGACCGCGGCGATGCCCGCCTCGAGCGACTCGCGGGTGGTGTCGATCAGCCTGGCGCTCGCCGCGGACACCTTGCCCACGGGCACCGTCACCGCCGAGTCGCCGTAGTAGCCGCGGCACACCACGCCGAAGTCGAGCTTCATCAGGTCGCCCTCTTTCAGCACCCGCTTCTTGCTGGGGATGCCGTGGACGACCTCGTCGTTGACGCTCGCGCAGAGCGCGCAAGGAAAGCCGCGGTAGCCCTTGAACGCGGGCTTCGCGCCGTTCTTGTAGGTGAGGTCCTCGGCGAGCTGGTCCAGCTCGAGCGTGCTTACGCCCGGTCGCACGGCCTTGCGCAGCTCGACGAGGATGTCGCGCACGATGCGGCCGGCGTCGCGCATGTAGCCGAGCTCGGCGGCGCTCTTGAGCTCCACGCTGGCCAAGCTACTTCCCGACCGCCTTCTTCAGCTGGCCATACACCACGTCCGGTGCCTGCTCGCCGTCGAGCTCCGTCACCAGGCCCTTCTCGCGGTAGTGCACCACCGCGGCCTTGGCGGCTTCGTACTCGCTGAGGCGCTTGGTGAGCTTCTCCGGGGTGTCGTCGGCGCGCTGGACCAGCGTGGCGCCGTCCTTGTCGCACTTGCCCGCGACCTTCGGCGGCGAGTTCTTCACGTGGTACACGCTGCCGTCGTTCGGGCAGCTCCAGCGGCCGGTCACGCGGTCGAAGAGCTTCTGCCGGTCGGCCACGTCGATGAGCACCACCCGGGTGATGGCCCGGCCGTGCTTCTTGAGCATCTCGTCGAGCGCCTTGGCCTGGGCCACGGTGCGCGGGAAGCCGTCGAGGATGAAGCCGTCCTTCGTGTCGGGCTTCTCGAGCCGCTCCTCGACCAGCCCGATCACCAGCTCGTCGGGGACCAGCTTGCCGCTGTCCATGAAGCCCGCGGCCTGCTTGCCCAGCGGCGTGCCCGCGCGCTTGGCCTCGCGGAGGATGTCGCCGGTGGAGATCTGCGGCAGCTTGAACTCGGCGATGAGCTTGCCGGCCTGGGTGCCCTTCCCCGCTCCCGGCGGGCCCATGAGGATGAGGTTGAGCATGGTCTTCGTCCCGACGGTGCGGTCCCCCTGCAAGCGGCAAGGGCCGGCGCACCGAGCCGGCCCTGCCCACCGCGGTCGCCCGCGGCCGAATCTGTCGTCGCGCTCTTAGACGCCGACGCCGGCGGCCATCTGCTGGCGGGCACGGATGCGCGGGCCCTTGGTGCCGGTGAAGCCCTCGTAGTTGCGCGTGATGAGGTGGCCCTCGATCTGGCGGACGGTGTCGAGCGCCACGCCGACCACGATGAGGAGCGCCGTGCCGCCGAACGTGAACGGCACGTGGAACTCCTGCACCAGGATGGTGGGCAGCACGCACACCGCGGCCACGTAGATCGCGCCGCCGAAGGTGATGCGGCTGAGCACGCGGTCGATGTAGTCGGCCGTCTGCTTGCCCGGGCGGATGCCGGGGACGTAGCCGCCGTGCTTCTTCATGTTGTCGGCGACCTCAACCGGGTTGAAGGTCACCGCCGTGTAGAAGTACGTGAAGAAGATGATGAGCAGCACGTAGAGGGTGTTGTACTTCCAGTCGCCGCGCTGGAGCGCGTCGGCCACCGGCTGCAGGAAGGGCAGCAGCTTGGCCACCATGCCCGGGAAGAGCAGCAGCGAGCTGGCGAAGATCGGCGCGATCACGCCCGAGCTGTTCACCTTGAGCGGCAAGTGCGTGCTCTGACCGCCGTAGATCTTCCGGCCCACCACGCGCTTGGCGTACTGCACCGGGATGCGCCGCTGGCCCTGCTCCATCCACACGATGAACGCCGTGACCGCGACCAGCACCGCGATGAGGACGATGGCCTCGATCTCGTGGCTGCTGTCGCCGCCGTTGCTGCCGGTGAAGAAGGTGAAGCTCTGGAAGATGGCGTCGGGGATGCGGGCCACGATGCCCGCGAAGATGATGAGCGAGATGCCGTTGCCAATGCCGTTCTGGGTGATCTGCTCGCCCAACCACATGATGAACGCCGTGCCGGCGGTCAGGCTGATCACCGTCAGCGCCCGGAAGCCCCAGTCGTGCGCCGAGGCGGTCACGATCTGCATGCCCTGGCCCGACTGATCCGTCGAGCGGCCCAGGCTCTCCAGGTAGAAGGAGATGCCGAGGCCCTGGACGACGGAGAGCAGAATGGTGGAGTAGCGCGTGTACTGGGTGAGCTTGCGCCGGCCCAACTCGCCTTCCTTCGAGAGCTTCTCGAGGGCGGGCACCACCACCTGCAGGAGCTGGAAGATAATCTGCGCCGACACGTAGGGCATGATGCCCAGCGCGAAGATCGACAACCGCTCCAGGGCGCCGCCCGAGAAGAGGTTGAAGAGCCCGAGCATGCCGCCCTGGCTGCGCAGGTTCTGCTTCATGGCCGCGGCGTTGACGCCTGGCGTGGTGACGAAGATGCCGATGCGGTAGACGGCGAGCATCACCAGGGTGAAGCCCAGCCGCCTGCGAAGGTCGGCGACCTTGAAGATGTTCCCGAATGCGGTCGTTGCAGCAGCCACTCGCGTCCTCTCCTGCTCTGGCTCCCGGTCTTAACGCGCGGGAGCCCGACGTGCCGTCAACAACGCAGAGGCCGCCGCGGCATTTCCCGGGCGGCCCGGCGCACTAGGCCTTGGCGGCCTTCTCGGGCTTGGCGGCCTTGTTCACCGGCTTGGCCACCACGATGACCTCAGCCTGGCCGCCCGCCTTCTCGATGAGCTCCTTGGCCTTGGCGCTGAACTTGTGCGCCTTCACGGTGAGCTTCTTCTTCAGCTCGCCGTCGCCGAGGATCTTGATGCCGTGCTGCTCGCCCTTCACCAGGCCGCGCGCGCGGAGAGCCGCCTCGTCGACGGTCGAGCCGGCGTCGAAGAAGGCCTCCAGGTCGGCCACGTTCAGGGTGGCAAAGCGCACCGTGAAGGGGTTCACGAAGCCGCGCTTCGGCAGGCGGCGCTGGAGCGGCGACTGGCCGCCCTCGAAGCCCTCGAAGTGCATGTTGCCGGTGCGGGCCTTCTGGCCCTTGCCGCCGCGACCGGCGGTCTTGCCCAGGCCGGAGCCCTGGCCGCGGCCCACGCGCTTCTTGGGACGGCGCGAGTTCTTGGGCGCCTTCAGGCTGTGCAGGTTCATGTTTGCCTCAAACTTGGGCGCACGCGGCTCTCGCCGCGGCGCGGATTACTTGCTGGCCTCGGCCTGCTTCTTGGCCGTGGGGATGACGCGCTTGCGCTTGGGTGCATCGCCCGCCACCGTCTCGACGGTCACCATGTGCTGCACCTTGGCCACCATCCCGCGGATGGCGGGGGTGTCCTGGAGGAGCCGCTCCTGGTTCAGCTTGCGCAGACCCAGGCCGATGATGGTGCCGCGCTGGCGCTCCGTGCGACCCTCGAGCGAGCGGATCAGCTTCACTTTCAAAGCCATGACTTAACTCTCCGGTTAACAACGAGCGGCGCGAAGCCGGCTCACTAGGCCTGCAGCTCCTGCAGCTCCTTGCCGCGGCGCTTCGCCGAGTCCTCCGCCGAGCGCAGCTGCTTGAGCCCGTCGACCACGGCCTTGATCACGTTGTGCGGATTGCGGCTGCCCTGGCACTTGGTGAGGACGTTGCGGATACCCACGGCCTCCAGCACCGCGCGCACCGAGCCGCCGGCGATGACGCCCGTACCCTGGCTGGCCGGCTTGAGCAGCACCCAGCCCGCGCCGAAGTGACCGAGCACCTCGTGCGGAATGGTGTTGGCCTGCAGCGGCACCTTGAAGAGGTGCTTCTTGGCCTGCTCGCCGCCCTTGCGGATGGCCTCGGGGACCTCGTTGGCCTTGCCCAGGCCCACGCCCACGTGCCCCTGGCCATCGCCCACCACCACCAGCGCGCTGAAGCTGAAGCGTCGGCCGCCCTTGACCACCTTGGCCACGCGGTTGATGTGGACGACGCGGTCGGTGAGGTCCAGGTCGTTCGGATTAATCGGAGTCGGCACAGTTTCTCCAGCTGCCGGCGAACCGGCGTGAAAGTTTAGAACTTGAGTCCGGCCTCGCGGGCGGCATCAGCCACTGCGGCCACCCGGCCGTGGTAGGGGAAGCCGTTGCGGTCGAAGACCACCTGCGACACGTTCTTGGCCAGGCAAGCCTTGGCAATGGCCTCGCCGATCTTCTTGGACACGCCCTTCTTGTCCAGGTCGGCCGCGGTGCCCTTGAACGCCTTGGTGTTCGACGTGACCTGGGCCACCGTGGTGCCCGAGCTGTCGTCGATGACCTGAGCGTAGATGTGCTTGAGGCTCTTGTAGATGGTGAGCCGCGGGCGCTCGGCGGTGCCAGAGAGCTTGCGGCGGATGCGCGACTTGCGTGCGAGGCGCGTTTCGAGTGCGTTTGCCATGATTGGTTCCTCTCCTTCCGGACGGGCCAGCGTGCCCCGTCCGGATGAGCCGAGCGGCGGTTAGGCCGCGCCGGTCTTGCCTTCCTTCTTGCGCAGCGTCTCGCCGACGTACTTCACCCCGTACTGCTTGTAGGGATCCGGGTCGCGGAAGTTGCGGATCTTGGACGCGATGCTGCCCACCAGCTCCTTGTCCACGCCCTTCACCGTGATCGACTTCCCTTCCTTCTGGATGTCGAGGGTGATGCCGACGGGCGGCTCGAACGAGATGGGGTGCGAGAAGCCGAGGGTGAAGATGAACTTCTTGCCCTTGGGCTCGGCCTTGAAACCGACGCCGTTGATCTCCAGCGCCTGCTCCCAGCCGCTCGTCACGCCGTGAACGGCGTTGGCGATGATGGTGCGGGTGAGGCCGTGGAGGCTCTTGGAGGGGGTGGTGTCGTCGGGGCGGGTCACGATGACCTCGCCGCCCTTCACCTCCACCTTCATGCCCTTGGCGGTCTTCACGTCGAGCTTGCCCTTGGGGCCCTCGACCTTCACCAGCTGGCCGGCGACGGCGATCTTCACCTTCTCCGGGACCTTCACAGGAATTTTGCCGATGCGCGACATGAGATCACCAGATGGTGCAGAGGAGCTCGCCACCGAGCTTCTGCTTGCGGGCCTCGCGGTCGACGAGGATGCCCTTGGGGGTGGAGAGAATCGAAGCGCCGAGGCCGTTGAGCACCCGGGGCAGGTCCTGGTAGCCGACGTAGCGGCGCAGGCCCGGCTTGGACACGCGCTTCACGTGGCTGAACGCCGGCTCGCCCTCGCGGTCGTACTTGAGGACCACGGTCATCTCGCCCTGCGCGCTGGTCTTGTGGACGTGCACGTCCTTCACGAAGCCCTCGCTCTTCAGCACTTCGGCGATCTGCTGCTTGAGCTTGGACAGGGGAATCACAACCTGCGCCTGGTGGGCGCGGGAGCCATTGCGGATGCGGGTGAGCATGTCGCCGATGGGGTCGGACACGGGCATTTGCGTTCTCGTTTCTCTCGCGCCTCGATGCCTCGCCGGCCCCATTGCCGGTGGTCCACCGAAACGCAATGATTAATTGGTGATTACCAGCTGCTCTTGGTGACGCCGGTCAGCTCGCCGCGCAGCGCGCGCTGGCGGAAGCAGAGACGGCACATCTGGAACTTGCGCAGGAAGGCGCGCGGACGGCCGCAGATGGGGCAGCGGTTGTACGCACGGACCTTGAACTTCGGCTTGCGCTTCGCCTGGGCGATCTTGGAGAGCTTGGCCATTTGATTTTCCTCTTACTGGCGGAAGGGCATACCGAGCGTGCGGAGCAGCGCGCGGCCTTCCTCGTCGTTGCGGGCGGTGGTGACGATGGACACGTTCATGCCCTTCACCTTCTCCACCTGGTCGTAGTTGATCTCGGGGAAGATGATCTGCTCGCGAATGCCGAGCGTGTAGTTCCCCTTGCCGTCAAAAGCCTTGGCCGAGACGCCCTTGAAGTCGCGCACGCGGGGCAGCGCGAGGTTCATGAGGCGGTCCAGGAACTCCCACATGCGCTCGTTGCGCAGCGTGACCATGGCGCCGATGGGCTGGTTCTCGCGGAGCTTGAAGTTCGCGATGGCCTTGCGCGAGCGGGTGACCACCGGCTTCTGGCCGGTGATGCTCATGAGCTGATCGACGGAGGCGTCGATGAGCTTGTTGTTGTTGAGCGCCTCGCCCAGGCCCATGTTCACCACGACCTTCTTCAGTCGCGGAACCTGCATGGGGTTCTTGAAGCCGAGCTCCTTCATGAGCGCGGGCACGCACTCCTTCGCGTACTTCTCGCGGAGGCGCGGCGTGGGCCCCTTCACGTCCTCGGCGGCGAGCTTGCGCGCAGGGCCGGCATCGCCCTTCTTGCGCTTCTCCTTCTTCTCCTTCTTGGGCGCCTCGGCTGCTGCCGGCGCTGCCGCCTTCTTGTCCTCTTGCTCGGCCATCTGTCACTCCGCTTCGGCTGCGGGTCTTGAGTCACCGCTGCCGATCGTTGGAAAGGTTTGGGTTACTTCGCGTCGTCGATCTGCGCGTCGCACTGCTTGCACACGCGCACGCTCTTCTCGCCCACCATCTTGCGGCCCACGCGGGTGGGGGTGGAGCACTTGGGGCACACCAACATCACGTTGGCGATGGCAATGGAGCCCGGCTTCTCGATGATGCCGCCCTCCGGCATCTTCGGGTCGCGGCCGCGCTTCACGTGGCGCTTCACCACGCGAATGCCCTCGACGCGCACGCGCTCCTGCTCGCTGAGCACCTCGAGCACCTTGCCGCGCGCCTTGGAGTGGCGCTCGTTGCCGCGGATCACCTGAACGGTGTCGCCCTTCTTGATGTTCATGGCCATGGCTACAGGACCTCGGGCGCGAGCGAGATGATCTTCATGAACTTCTTGCCGCGGAGCTCGCGCGCCACCGGCCCGAAGATGCGCGTGCCCACGGGCTCGCCTTCCTTGGAGACCAGCACGGCCGAGTTGCCGTCGAACTTGATGTAGCTGCCGTCCTGGCGGTTGAGCTCGCGCTTGGTGCGCACGATGACCGCGCGGGCCACGTCGCCCTTCTTCACCTTCGTGTTCGGCATGGCCTCTTTGACGGCCACGACGATCACGTCGCCGATGGTGGCGTACTTGCGCTTGGTGCCGCCGAGCACCTTGATGCACATCACCCGCTTGGCGCCGGAGTTGTCGGCGACATCGAGCATGGTCTGCTGCTGAATCATGGGTCGTTACCTCTAAAGAATCCGGGCGAGGCCGGCTAAACGTTCACGGCCTTGGCCAGCGTCTCCACCAGGCGCCAGCGCTTGTCCTTGCTCATCGGCTTGGTCTCAGCGATGCGCACGGTGTCACCCTCGGCCACGGTGACCTTCTTCGGGTCCTCGGGCGGGCGGTGATCGGGCACGTGCACCTTGTAGCTCACGTGCTTGGTGATGAACTTGCCGTACTTGGCGTGACGCACGCGGCGCTCGCACTGGACGACGATGGTCTTGTTCATCTTGTTGCTGGTGACCACGCCGATTCGGGTCTTGGGACGTCCGCGCTCAGTCATTGCAATCTCACCTCAAGAAATCGAAACCACGCGCCCTGCTCCGCCCATCCCGGGCGAAAAGGGGCGCACTTATACACCAAACTGTCGGCCTGTCGAGCGGCCGGGCCGTGCCCGGCCAAACGGGGCCTACTTCTTCTTCGCGGCCGCCAGCTGCTTCTCGCGCTGGACGGTCAGCAGGCGCGCCAAATCCTTGCGGTTGGCGGTCAGCTCGGCCGAGTTCTGCAGCTCGCCGATGCGGTGCTGCAGCTTCTTGTCGAAGCGGGCCTGGCGGAGCTCGCCCACGCGGCGGGCAATCTCCTCATCCTTCAGCTCGCGAAACTCAGATGCGGTAGCCATGTGAACCTCAGACGATCGACTGCTGGGCGCGCGAGACCATCTTGGTCATGAGCGGCAGCTTGAACTTGGCGAGGCGGAAAGCGGCGCTGGCCACTTCCTCGGTCACGCCTTCCATCTCGAACAGGATGCGGCCCGGCTTGATCACCGCGACGTAGTACTCCACGCCGCCCTTACCGGTACCCTGGCGGGTTTCGGCCGGCTTCTTGGTGATGGGCTTGTCCGGGAAGATGCGGATCCAGATCTTGCCGCCGCGCTTCACATGACGGGTGATGGCGATACGAGCCGCCTCGATCTGGCGGCTGGTGAGCCAGCCGGGCTCGAGCGACATCAGGCCGAACTCGCCAAAGGCGAGATCCGAGCCACGGTACGCCACGCCGCGGGTGCGGCCCTTCTGCATCTTCCGGTGCTTGGTGCGTGCAGGCTGAAGCATGATGGTCCTCGATTACTTGCGGGCGCGGCTGCCGGTCGGCAGCACCTCGCCACGGAAGATCCACACCTTGACGCCGATCTTGCCGTAGGTGGTCTTGGCCTCGGCGAAGCCGTAGTCGATGTCGGCGCGGAGCGTGTGGAGCGGAACGCGACCCTCGCGGTACCACTCGTAGCGGCTCATCTCGGCGCCACCCAGGCGGCCCGAGCAGGCCACGCGGATGCCCTTGGCGCCGAACTTGAGGGCCGTCTGCACGGCCTTCTTCATGGCGCGGCGGAAGGCGATGCGGCGCTCGAGCTGGGTGGCGATGTTCTCGGCCACCAGCTGCGCGTCGGTCTCGGCCTTACGGACCTCGACGATGTTCAGGTACACCTCGTTGGCCGTGTGGCCCTGGATGTCCTTCTTCACCGTCTCGATGCCGGCGCCGCGCTTGCCGATGACGATGCCCGGGCGCGCGGTGTGCACGTTGACCTTCACCTTGTTCGCGGCGCGCTCAATCTCGATGCGCGAGATGCCCGCGTGACCCAGCTCCTTCTTCACGAAGTCGCGGATCTTGATGTCCTCGTGCAGCCACTTGGCGTAGTTGCGCTCCTCGTACCACTTGGAGTCCCAGGAGCGGATGACGCCGAGGCGAAAACCAATTGGATGAACTTTCTGACCCACGTTTGACCTCGGCGATTAGCGGTTGTCGGTGACGGTGAGAGCCACGTGCGACGTCTTCTTGTTGATGCGCGTGGCGCGGCCCTGGGCGCGCGGCATGAAGCGGCGGCCGGTGGGGCCCTGGTCGACGGTGATGTGCGAGATCACCAGGCGGTCCACGTCCACCTCGCCCTTGGAGAGATCCTGGGCGTTGGCGACGGCGCTCTGGATGAGCTTGCGCAGCGGAGCAGCCGCCGTCTTGGGCGTGAACTTGAGCAGGTTGATGGCCTCGCCGGCGTGCTTGCCCCGGACGAGGTTGGCGATGGCGCGGACCTTCCGGGGCGCCATGCGCAGGTGACGGAGATTGGCTTTGGCTTCCATGTTTCTCACCTGGCCCAGACAGCGGCCTGAAGGATTACTTGGCCGGCGGGGCCGACGCGGGCTTCACCTTCTTCTCGGCCGAGTGGCCGAGGAAGGTGCGGGTGGGGGCGAACTCGCCGAGCTTGTGGCCGACCATGTTCTCGGTCACGAACACGGGCACGAACTTGCGGCCGTTGTGCACCGCGAAGGTGTGGCCCACGAACTCGGGCAGGACGGTGCTGCGCCGCGACCAGGTCTTCACGACCGTCTTCTTGTTGGTGCGGTTTTGCTCCTCCACCTTCTTGGCGAGGTGCTTGTCCACGAAGGGACCCTTCTTGATTGAACGCGCCATGGCTTAATCGCTCCTTACTGCTGCTGGCTGCGGACGCCGCGGCGCCGGCCGGTGACGATGAACTTGTCGGTGCGGCGGTTGTTGCGGGTCTTGAGGCCCTTCGACTTCTGGCCCCAGGGGCTCACCGGGTGGGGGTTACCCTGACCGGACTTGCCCTCGCCGCCGCCGTGCGGGTGGTCCACGGGGTTCATGGCCTGGCCGCGGACCGTCGGGCGGATGCCCAGCCAGCGCTTGCGGCCCGCCTTGCCCAGGCGCACCAGCTCGTGCTCGATGTTGCCGATCTGGCCGATGGTCGCCTTGCACACCACGAGGACCTTGCGGACCTCCTGGCTGGGCATGCGGATCTGGGCGTAGTCGCCCTCCTTCGCCATGAGCTGGCCAAAGGAGCCCGCCGAGCGGATGAGCTGCGCGCCGCGGCCCGGCTTGATCTCGATGTTGTGGATCACGGTGCCGACGGGGATCGCCGAGAGCGGGAGGCAGTTGCCCGGGCGAATGTCCGGGCCCTCGTTGCTCGAGCTGATGAGCGCGTCGCCCACGTTCACACCGACCGGGTGGAGGATGTAGCGCTTCTCGCCGTCGGCGTAGTGCAGCAGCGCCAGGTTGGCGGAGCGGTTCGGGTCGTACTCGATCGCCGCGACCTTGGCCGGCACGCCGTCCTTGTCCCGCTTGAAGTCGATGATGCGGAACTTGCGCTTGTGGCCGCCACCCTGGTGCCGACGGGTGATGTGGCCGTGCGCATTGCGCCCGCCGCTCTTGCTCTGGCTCTCGACCAGGCTCCGCTCAGGCTTGCCCTTGGTGATCTCCGCGAAATCGGAGACCGTCATCAGGCGACGCCCAGCGCTGGTCGGCTTGTACTTGATGAGTGCCATGACTGTTCCTCAAATCTTTTAGGCGTTGCCCTCGAAGAGGTCGATCTTGTCGCCCTCCTTGAGGGTGACGATGGCCCGCTTCCAGTTGGAGCGCTTGCCGATGTTCTTGCCCATGCGCTTCACCTTGCCGCGGTGCACGCTGGTGCGAATGCCGGTCACGGTGACCTTGAAGAGCTGCTGGATGGCCTGCTTGATGTTGTCTTTGTTGGCCTTGAGGTCGACGTTGAACGCGTAGTGGCGGTGCGTCTCGCGCTCGGCGTCGAGCTTCTCGGTGATGATCGGGCCCTTGATGATCTGATGCGCGTTCATTAGACCAGCGCTCCTTCCAGCTCCTTGGCGGCGCCCACGGTGAGCACCAGGTGCTCGTGCCGCAGGATGCTCTCGAGGTTGATTCCCTTGGGGGCGATGACGTCGAAGCGGGCCATGTTGCGCACCGCGCGGTGGGCGCCGGTGTTGTCGGCCGCCTCCACGACGAGGGCGTTCTTGAGGCCGAGCTTCTTGAACACGCCCGCGGCCTCCTTGGTCTTGCCGTTCTTCAGGCCGAACGCGTCGAGGATGACGAGCTTCTTGTCCTTGGCGCGGAGGCTGATGGCGGACGCGATGCCACCGCGGCGGACCGCGCGGGGCGGCCGGTAGGTGTAGTCGCGGGGCGTGGGCCCCATCGCCTTGCCGCCGCCCACCCAGTGGGAGGCGCGGATGGAGCCCTGGCGAGCGCGGCCGGTGCCCTTCTGCTTCCAGGGCTTCTTGCCGCCGCCGGACACCAGGGAGCGGTTCTTCACCGCCTGGGTGCCGGCGCGCCGGTTGATCTGCTGGAACTTGGCAACCTCGTAGATGAGGTGCTGGTTCACATCGCGCGCGAAGATGGCGTCGGAGAGCTCAATCTCCGAGACCTTCTTGCCGTCGAAGTTGACAACGTCGAACTTGGCCATTGGAAAGTTCCTCCTGTCGATCGAGTCCCGACTAGGACTTGATCTCCACGTCAACGCCCGCCGACAGGTCGAGCTTCATGAGCGCGTCCAGCGTCTGCTGGGTGGGCTCGAGGATGTCGAGGAGCCGCTTGTGGGTGCGGATCTCGAACTGCTCGCGCGACTTCTTGTCCACGTGCGGCGAACGGAGCACGGTGAACTTGTTGATGCGCGTGGGGAGCGGAATGGGCCCGGCCACCTTGGCACCGGTGCGGCGAGCCGTCTCCACGATTTCCCCGGCCGACTGGTCGAGGAGCTTGTGGTCGTACGCCTTGAGCCGAATCCGAATCTTCTGAGTCGCCATGAAAACCTCGAACGACGAACGAAGGGGCGTCCCTTTATCCCGGGACGCCCCCGGTGCAAAACACTAAAAATTGATTACTCGACGATCTCGGAGACCACGCCCGCGCCCACGGTGCGGCCGCCCTCGCGGACGGCGAACCGGCTCTCCTTCTCCATCGCCACCGGAACCTGGAGGACGACATCCATGGCCACGTTGTCGCCCGGCATCACCATCTCCACGTTCGCCGGCAGCGTGCACGAGCCGGTCACGTCGGTGGTGCGGAAGTAGAACTGCGGGCGATAGCCGTTGAAGA
>JAFEBB010000040.1 GCA_018266075.1 Deltaproteobacteria bacterium
AAGAGCCGGCCCAAACGCAAAGATCAGGGTGGTCGGAAAAACGGGGTCCACTTCAGGGTGAAGTACAGGTGGTCGAGAGCGGCCTCCGTCGTTCCGTGTCGAATGACCAAATCATCCCGCTGTCGAATTGCTGCCTGCCGAAGCCGCGACATCAGGTTGACCCTGGTCCGGCTCACCTCGTGACCGCTTTCACCTCGCCTCGAACGATGAGCCCAGAGCGGTGTGACCTTCAGCTCGTGAAGATCCTGGAATGTAGTGAGCCGCTCCTGCCTCTTCGTGGCGGCCTCGAAAACGCGCCAGAAGCAGAGAATTCGAGCCGGAATGAGCACGGACAGAAGCCCTCCCCAATATACGGAAAGCAGTCGCCAAGTGAGAGGAGCGACTGGAAGCGCGAGGTAGGCCCATTTCGTCCAAGTCGAGGGCACGATCGGGTAGAGCGTCTCGCGACGACGGTCGCGATTGACGCCAAACCTGGTCGATGCGTCGAGGGTCTCAAAGAGTGCCTCGAAGTACCCGCCCACGCCGTCACGCACCAAGCGATGCAGTGCACGGTTGCCGCTACCAGCTTCTACTCGCCCCCAGCGTCCCCGGCCCTCGCCAACGGACGGGATGACTGGAGAGTCGAGAGCAAATGACAGCAGAGCGCAGAGATCGGTCGCCTTGCGAAGGTTCAGTGGCGTTTGGGCGTTTCGTTCCAAGAGGAATGAGCAAGCATCAACGTGTGCTCCGAGACTGACGAAGTACTGGTCGCCAAGCGAGAGTACGTCGTCGGTCTCGGGTGCCCCTTGAATCGTTACGAATTGCCGCCACGCCTTAGGCCAGTTCGGGAAAAGCCGCTCGTTTCGTGGTCGCAGCTCGAATCCTGGCCGCATCGGCTCTCTCCTGCGATTGACGAGGTCTTCGCTAGTAGAGGCCGAACCGGAGCTCAACAGCTCTCGGTGGTGCGCCGCCGTCTCGCATCGCCATCCACTGTGGCCCCACATCGCCAGGGCAAATCCGGACGCTTGGAGGCTGGTCGCCCTGACATACCAGCAACGCACGACCGCCAGGCCCGAGTCCGCGGGCAAACTCAAATCCGCTGTCAGTCGAGTGGACAGCGGTGAGGCCACCAACGTACGTGCCACCATCGCCGTACCACTCGAGGTTCATCTGCGAGACCGAGAGATCGGTCTGCCCGTTGGGCCACCACAAAGAACCGCCATCGTCCGCGAACAGTTTCACGAAGCCGCGGCCGATTTCCGCCCTGCCTGACTCAAGGACGAAATCGGTGCAGGTCGACCGAGTCAGCAGCCAGCCACCGTCTGTATTGAGCTGAAAGTTGATGACACCGCGAAACGATCTGTCGTCGGAGACAGCAAACGAAATGAATGGGCCAAATAGAGTCGAGTCCTTTGTCGAGGTGGAACACTCGATCTCATCTTGTTGATGAGACCGAGTCGCCTGACTACACGCAAAGGCGGCGCTCAATATTGCGGCGACACCGATGGCGCCCAATGGTCGCGACATCTGACTGACCTCAGCGCACTTCTGCGCAACAACTTTCCGCAAACACGACTTGATTATCGCGCAGCTCGCGTTCGCCTCAGCCTCAAGACCTGTCGCAGCCCCAGCTCACGTGCCATCGGGGATGCACCTGAATGCACAGCGGGTGGGCGCGTGCGCTCTCGCCGAATCGCGCCTCGAGATAGGTACGCGTCTTTCCGTTCTCAATGTGCCACGAGGCCACGCCATCCAAACGCAAATCGAGGATTGGCGAATCGCCGCGTGTCCACGTCAGCGAGAGCGCACCCTCACCGGGCCAGATGGTGACCAAAAGGGTTTCATCGCCAGTCTTCAGTTCGTAGCTGTTGGGTCGGTACAGCCATACCTCTTCCGCCGATGCCGAATCGGTCGTCGGCTCGACCATGAAGAGCTGGAGAAAGTCCGACTCGTGGGGGACGTCAGTGGGATTCATCTCGGCCGTCGATTACTGGCGTTGGGCGCGTGGGCAAATCGTCTCGACGATGTGATCGAAATCGCTAGCTCGTCGGTCCGAGAACGGAGCTTCGAAGGTCAGAAGAAGAACGGAATTGTCATCGCAAGCCACGATGCCTGCGAAGAAGGTGACGCCGTCGGTGGAACGAGCGTCGCCCCGCCAGAGCCGGCAATTGTTTCGAACGTACGTCGCGAGCGCCGGAGCCGTCCTTCGCAGGCCCGGGTCATCGAGTGTGCCGGTCAGAGCATCCAGCGCATTTCCGAGGAGCTTTTCGGAAATGCCCGGTCGCTCGTCAGGGGCGCCTTGACCTTGGACACTCGCGACGCTGCCAATGACTTCCTCTCCGCTGGGGCCATGAAGAATGAGCTGGCGAGCGTCTGAGTCGTCACTCCAGGAATCTGGGACCTCAAATGACAAGGTCTCCGAGAGCTTGACCATGTGATCCCCACAGCTTGCGAATTCAGACGTGCGACGCGATCGGGCTCAACTCACCTCAGCACACTTCTGCCCAAACAACCTGTCCGCAAACGAGATCAAATCATCACTCACTTGCACCTTGATCCCCGTCGCCAGCTCGGCGGTTGCCTGTCCTTCCACCTCGAGTTCGAGTGTCACCGGCAGCGGCCCGGGATTCTTCCCGAACTCATCCTTCAACTTTGCCAACTTGGCCTCATCCACCAGCTCGGCGGGTAGGGTGATGCGCAGCTTCTTGGCCCGCTTGGCCCGCACCTCGGCCAGCGTCTTGATCTCCTCGGCGATCAGCTCGGCCACCTTCTCGCCGTCGTCCATGCTCTTCACCTGGACCTTGCCCGTCACCAAAATCGGGTCATCGGTCTTCAGCATGGGCTCCCACTTGTCATAGCCATCTCGCGGCGGACGCGGCTTGCCACCCTCCGGCGGCCCACCACCGCCGCCGCCACCGGGGAAGCAGATCACGTCCACGCTCCCGCTCGTGTCCTCGAGGGTCATGAACGCCATGCGCTTGCCGCTCTTCTTCGTCACCAGCTCGCGCAGCACGGCCACCACGCCGGCCACCGTCACCTTGTCGCCCTCGCGCAGCGTCGGCACCACCGTCGTGCTCTTCGCGTAGCGCTGCAGCTCCTTCGCGTACTGATCGAGCGGGTGCCCCGACACGTAGAAGCCCATCGCCTCCTTCTCGTTCGCGAGCCGCAGCTTCTCGGGCCACTCCTCGGTTGTCCCGTAGAGCTGCTTGGTGTCGGTCTGCTGCGTGGGCGTCGACATCAGCCCGAACAGCGAGCTCTGCCCCGAGGCCTTGTCGCGCTGCGTGCCCGCGCCGTACTCGACAACCCTATCGATTGCCTCGACCAGCCGGCGCCGCGGCTGCTTCTCGAAGTCGAAGGCGCCGCTCTTGATGAGCGCCTCCAGGCACTTCTTGTTCACGCGCCGGCCGTCGACGCGCTCGCAGAAGTCGGCCATGCCCTTGAACGGACCAGACTTGCGCGCCTCGAGGATGGCCTCGATGGCCGTCTCGCCCACGCCCTTCACCGCGCCCATGCCGAAGCGGATCTTCCCGTTCACCGCGCCGAACGCGAGCTCCGACTCGTTCACGTCCGGCGGCAACACCTCGATGCCCGCCGCGCGCGACTCGCTGATGTACTTCACAACCTTGTCGGTATTGTCTTTGACCGAGGTCAGCAGCGCCGCCATGAACTCGACGCGGTAGTGCGCCTTGAGCCACGCGGTCTGGACGGTGATCAGCGCGTACGCGGCCGAGTGCGACTTGTTGAAGCCGTACTGGGCGAACTTCTCCATCAGGTCGAAGATCTCGCCGGCGATCTTGAGGTCGACCTGGCCCTTCTCGCAGCCCTCGAGGAAGCCGGCGCGCTCCTTCTGCATCACCTCGGCCTTCTTCTTGCCCATCGCGCGGCGGAGCAGGTCGGCGCGGCCCAGGCTGTAGCCGCCCAGGACCTGCGAGATCTGCATCACCTGCTCCTGGTAGACGATGACGCCGTACGTATCCTTGAGGATGGGCTCGAGCTTGGGGTGCGGGTACTTCACCTTCTCGCGGCCGTGCTTCCGGTCGATGTACACGTCGACCATGGTGCGGCCGTCGTCGAGCTTCTGGTCGAGGGGGCCGGGGCGGTAGAGCGCGCCCGCGGCGATCACGTCCTCGAACACGCTCGGCTTCATCTTCCGGACCATCTCCGTGAAGCCGCTCGACTCCATCTGGAAGACGCCGGCCGTGTCGCCCTTGGAGATGAGCTGGTACAGCGCCTTGTCATCCATGGGGATGGTTTCGGCGGTGATCGGCGGGTCCAGCTTGTGGTTGCGATTGACGAGGTTGATCGCGTTCTGGATGACGGTGAGCGTCGTCAGGCCGAGGAAGTCGAACTTCACAAGTCCGGCAGCCTCGACCTCATCTTTTGCAAACTGTGTAACCAGGAAGTCTTCACCGCTCGGGCGATAAACCGGAACGTGATTCCACAGTGCGCCGTCTGAAATCACGATGCCGGCGGCGTGCATGCCCGCCTGTCGATTGAGTCCCTCGAGAGCGATGGCGATATCCAGGAACTGCTTGGTGTCGATGACCTTGCCGTCGATGACCGCGAGCTGCTGCGGCTTCTCGTAGAGCTCCTTGAGCCGCGGCTCGCCGGCGATACCCTTCTCGGCGTCGCCCCAGATGGCCTGCTTCAACGAAATGTTGAGGACTTCCGGAACCAGCTTGGCGATGCGGTCGCCCTCGGCGAAGGGCAGGCCCATCACGCGGACCACGTCCTTGATGACCGAGCGCGCCTTGAGCTGGCCAAAGGTGATGATCTGCCCGACGTTGTCCTTGCCGTACTTCTCGGTGACGTAGCTGATCACCTTGTGGCGGTTGTCCTGGCAGAAGTCGACGTCGAAGTCCGGCATCGACACGCGCTCCGGATTCAGGAAGCGCTCGAAGAGCAGGTTATAGGGAATCGGGTCCAAGTCTGTAATGCGCAATGAATAGGCGACGATCGATCCCGCGCCCGAGCCACGGCCGGGACCCACGGGCACGCCGTTCTTCTTCGCCCAGTTGATGAAGTCCTGGACGATGAGGAAGTAGCCGCTGAAGCCCATCTTCTGGATGACGCCAATCTCCATCTCCAGGCGCTTGCGGTACTCGTCCTTGTCGATGGGATAGCTGACGCGGCCGATGAGCTCCTTGAAGCGCTGGTCGAGGCCGTCGCGCGCGAGCTTGGCCATGTACTCGTCGGAGCTCACGCCCTCCGGCACCTTGAAGGTGGGGAGCATGGGCTTGTTGAGCTGGAGCTCGACGTTGCACTGCTCGCCGATGAGCACGGAGTTGTGCACGGCCTCGGGGATGTCCGCGAAGTCGCGCATCAGGTCGTCGGGCGTCTTCAAGTAGAGCTGGTCGGTCTCGTGCTTGAGCCGCTTGGCGTCCTCGAGCTTCTTGCCCGAGGCGATGCACATGAGGATCTCGTGCGCGGCCGCGTCCTCGCGCTTGAGGTAGTGCGAGTCGGCGGTGGCGCAGAGCTCGATGCCGGTGTCGCGGCCGAGCTGCTTGAGGTTGTCGTTGGCGATCTTCTGCTCGCCGAGGCCGTTGCCCTGCACCTCGAGGAAGAAGTGGCCGGGCTCGAAGATCTCCTTGAACTCGAGCGCGGCCTTCTTCGCGTGGTCCATGTCGTTGCGCGCGGCGGCGCCGGTGACCTCGCCGGCGAGGCACGCGGAGAGCGCGAAGAGGCCCTCGCTGTGCTGCTTCAAGAGCTGCTTGTCGACGCGCGGGTGGTAGTACATCCCGTCCATGTACGCGTAGGACGAGAGCGTCCGGAGGTTCTTGTAACCGACGTCGTTCTTGGCGAGCAGGATGAGGTGGTTGGCCACGCGCTCGCTGCGATCGGTGCGGCCCTTGGGACCTGCGACGTAGGCCTCGTAGCCGAGGATGGGCTTGATGCCCGCCTCCTTGGCCTTCTTGTAGAAGTCGATGGTGCCGAACATGTTGCCGTGGTCGGTCACGGCCACGCTCTTCATGCCCGCGGCCTGGACCCCTTTGATGAGGTCCTTCATGCGGATGGCGCCGTCCAGGAGGCTGTAGAGCGTGTGCAGGTGGAGGTGGACGAAGTCGGCCATGGCGCGTCCGGGCAGGAGGGCGGCCCTCGGCAAGCGAGGGTGAATCCCTCTTACTACGCGATGGGTCTGACAGGATCAGGAGGGCGTGGAACGGGTGTTTCACGCGGTTCTGGGCGGAGAACGGCGGGCAGTCGATTCAGGCTTCCGGCGGCTTGGGCGAGGTGAACCAGAGTCGGCTCGCCAAGATCAGCGCGTAGGGCGCGCGGATCGCAGTCACGAGGGACATGAAACCCGCGACGGAGAGGTTCAAGAGCAGCCGTGAACCACGATCTGGGTTGCAGGTCACTTGGTAGAAGTGCGTGGCCTCCAGGCGATGGCCGATCAACCGCCAGGCCCCGCTGCCAACGAGAAATGCCGCGACCGCGAGCACGAACGTCCAAAGCCGCCGTCCCCGGGTCCAAGCGATGAGCTCCGACCATCCGAGCGGCCCACGAATTTACCAGCGCCGCTCCCACCAGGAGCAGGAGCGCCTTCGGGACCACCTCAATGGCGGAGGCAACGATCATGAGTCGGTTGCTCGGAGTGCCGTTTTCGAGTTCGAGCCCGCTCCCCAGGAGGAGCCCAAACGGCAGGAAGAGCGCCAGGGTGGTCACCATCGACACCAGAATGGCCACGAGCATTCGCGCGATCGTGCCTGCGCTGGGTCTGATGAGTCCTGGAATCGCAAAGCTGGTAGCGACGCACGCGATGAGTGGGCTGGTGAAGTCCCAGAACTGCTGGGCTCCCTGGAGCACGAACCAAGGAACCAGTCGGTCTCCCTTCGAGGGCCAGCCGAGCGGTCCGTCGTCGTCGAGGACGTTCGTCACGAGACCGCCGACAATCGCGTACGCCGCGAGAAAGGGCAGTGCCTGTCCGTAGAGCACGAGCCCCTTTCGGCAGAGCTCCGCGAACGATGAGGCGCTTGGAAGAAGCGAGACGTACTCGCGCCCCTTGCAGGCTGAGCACAGAAACGGCGTGCGGCCCGCGCTGCACTCGCCGCACACGAACCGTCAGCATCGCGCGCACGTCCCAACGGCCTCCCGCTCGGGATGCTCGGGACATCGAGCAGCTTCCGCCTTGGCCGCTTCCGTCGTCATGCCGCGCGTCCGCCTGGCTGCTGCGCCTTGGGTTGCTCGTTGAACCGCGCCGCTCGAAGACCGCCGTAGATGGCGACGCTGATGGCCACCGAGGCCACGCTCCCAAGCTCCATCGCGGCATTGAGCAGGAGGTTGAGAGCGTGTGCGACGAGTCCTGGGTGCCACATGCCGTCGCGCAGCAGGTCTGCCGGAATGGTGCCGATCACCATCGCCACCAACCACACCAGGAAGCCGACCGACTGGAGCGCGAAGACCGACCACAGTCTGCCCTCGGAGAGCTGTCGGGCGCGCGCGAGCGGCTTGCCCACAGAAGGTTCGAGCAGGGCCACGGGTACGGCGACACCGTAGCGTGCCCAGTCGATGAGGCCAGGAACGGCGAGGAGGCGAAGCCCCCAGACCACCGCGTACGCCATGCGCACCCAGGTGCCGATGATTCGCCCTGCGAGGGCTCTGACGATGCGGATGGCAGACGTGATGGACAACGGAGCGCCGCGCCCGACCGAGCAGATGAGGACGAGCTCGACGCTCTGGGTGAGGATGCCCACCAGCACGACGAGGACGAGCGTCGCTGCATCCACGGCCCAGTGGCTGGCGTGGAGCGACGCGGCGCCGATGAACACGATGCCGCGCAGGAGCCCGGACACGAGCGCAACGGGAATCACCAGATGCAAGGCGCCCGTGAGCAAGCGGCTGGCGGAGCTCATCCCCGAGGTGAAGGTGAGCGGCGGCGAGCCAAAGGTGAGGGCGTCGATCTGAGCGGCTCGACAGCCTGGGCAAAGGATGGGCTTCTTCTCGGCGACACAGGCCTCGCAGACGAACCGGCCACACCGCGCGCACGTCCCCACGGCCTCCCGCTCGGGATGCTCGGGACAGCGCGCCTGCAGAGCCGGGACGGTCACGTCGTCCCACGCTGTCGAGCCGCGGCCACCAGCCCCGTGTACATCCCGTAGCCGAGCAGGGCCGCGTACGCCGCGGCGGTCCACTGCAGCGCGTAGAGCCCCGCCGCCAGCGTGAAGGCCGGCACGTGGCCAGAGAGCAGGGGAGCCAGCGCGTGGCGGACGCTCGGGAGGCCGAAGATGAGCGCCACCTGCATGAGCCCCAGCGCGAGCGTCTTGCCCCGATTCCCTTTCGAGAGCTCGACGGCCCGCAGCGCCGCCTTCGACCCGGGCTCGAACACGGCCACCGCCGGCGCGACGGCGAAGTGCGAGAGCACCATCAAGCCTGGCGCGACGAGCAGGACCAGCCCCAGCGCGGCGACCACGCCCAGGAAGATCATGGCGGTGAGGGCCGTGTCCGCGAGCTTGGCGGTCTCTTGCAGGCAGAAGAGGACCTTGGGCTCGTGGCCCGCTCGACGCTCCCGCGCGAGGCACATCACGTACACGGCGAACACCGCTCCGGTGAGCAGCTCCATGACCCGGGTCACCACCGGGACGGCCAGGTGGCTCACGCCCAGGATCAGCGCCAGCACCAGCTGCACGCCAAACAAGATCACCATCCCGATGAGGAGCTGCGGTGCGAGCTCGGCCAGCAGCGACGCCGACTGCTTCAGCACATGAACGACGTCCAGCGGCGGCTCGTCGGCCACGACGTCCGGCTCTCGGAGCGCGCAGTCCAAGCACACCGGCGGCGAGCTGCTGGCGGCGCAGCGCTCGCAGAGTGGCTTGTGGCAGCGGCTACAAACGAGCGTCGCCACCGCGTCGGGATGTTCGGGACATCGTGGGCCGGAAGCCGCTGCCACCATCGGCCGATTCTACGTCATCGGCTCGCGGGCACCCGATCGAGCTGCCATCCCATCGGCGCATGGTCGAGCCACTCGGTCCGCTCGATCTTCGGCGGCTCGGGCGGCACCGGAACTTGATAGAGCGCCTCGAGCTTCCGCCCACGCAGGTCCGCGAGCAGCACCTCGAGCTCGGCCTTCTCGCTCTCGCTCGCGGTCTTCTTGCGCGCTTCGGCCAGCTCTTCCAGGTCGCCCAAGATGGGATGCGGATCGTGTCGTGACACGGCCTCCGCGATCGCCCGCAGCGTCGACGGCCTCGGCTCGGGTGGCAGCGCCTTGATGCACTCCGGCAGCCCGAAGACCCACATCTTGTCGCCGAGCTGCCGCTCCATCGACGGCAGCACCGCGATCAGCGCGGCCTCGGGATCCGGCGTCGCACGCACCGCGGCCCCAAGCCCCGACATCATCTCGGTCTTGCAGTCCGGCGCCAGCTGGAGCACCGCCAGCATCGACGGCAGGTGTCCCGAGGCCGTGCGCACGAACGCGTCGAGCGATTCGCAGAGCTCGTTCTTGGCGAGGTCGCGCTTGGCCAGGCGCACGAGCTCGGGCATCGCCCGATCGCCGAGCCCCAGCATGTACGCGCGCTCGAGCAGGTCGTCGCGATCGTGGAGGTCCTTGAACGGGCGCTTGCTGAACGTGCTCTGCACCAGCTTCTTCTCGCGCGGGTCGTGGTGCGCCGCGAGGATCGCGTGCATCTCGCCGAACGCGTAGGAGGAGTCGTCGCGATGCGCCCAGAGGAAGTCGAGGTCGTCGGGGCGCAGCACGATGCCCGGAGACCAATCGAGGCTGTCCTTGAGGTGCACCATCGTCCACATGTCGTGGGCGATGACCTTCTTTGCATCGAGCATGTAGCGCGCGGCCTCTTCCGACTTCGGGAACCAGCCGAAGAGCAGGCTCATCTTCGCCTCGACGACCGCCTGCGAGACCTCCTTGCTGGCTTGCGCGTCCCACTTCTCGCGGTCGCCGGGTTTCAGCTCGAAGTCGTTCAGGTCGGGGACGTCCTGGTGGAAGAAGAGCAGGAAGCTCTCGGTGTGCCAGCTCTTCACCCGGAAGCGCGTGAAGTACGCGGCGCCGGCGAGCCGCTCGGTCGGGTCGTCCGAGCCGAGCCACGCGACAGCTTGCGCCGCACAGGCTTCGTCGTAGCCGACCGCGAAGATCGGCGCGGCCGCGTTGAGGTCTTCCGAGCGGCTCGTGTTGCCCTTGCGGAACGCGGCCGCGAGCTCATGCGACCTGCCTGCGACGGCGCATGTCGTCGGGGCGGCGAGCGCCACGAGCGGCAGCAACAAGGGGAGGGCGAGCATCCATGCGCAGTCTACGGGGACCTCGAAAATCCGCGACGGACCTCGAAGGACCAGCGCGGCTCGGCGTCGCAGCCCCTTGAGATCACACGGGCTCCGCGCAGGCACGCACGTTGCTCAACATGCGCGGATGTCCCGCGTGTCGGCCCTTGGCGTCGCGTTCGTGCTCCTCGCGGGCTGCAGCAGTTCCACGCTCAAGGCGACCTCCAACTTCCCGCCCGACACGGGCTCCTTCGACGGCGGCACCACCGGCGGTGGCAACATCGACTGCCGCGACATCGACGCTGGCGCAGGCAACCTCGGCACCGGCACGGCGGTCGGCGCGTTGGGCTTTCCGGTGATGTCGGCGCAGGAGAGCACGAGCGTCTCGACGTACACGTCGAACGGCGCCGACACCTTCGCCATCCAGGTCGACTTCCGCCTCGACGCCAAGCCGCGCACGTGCACCGGCTTTCTGCCCACGGCCAACGAGAACGCCGTCGAGGCCGAAGGGACGCTCTACGGCACGCTCTTCGTCGCCGCGGGCGGACAGCTCGCGCCTGGCGACTACGGCGTGGGCAGCGACGCGAACACCAGCGCAGGCACAGCGTCGATGTGGCTCGATGTCTCGACCGATGCTGGCGCGGCGCAGTTCGCCACGAGCGGCGTGGTGCGATTGCTCGAGGTCGAGGCGTGCAGCTTCAGCGGCGTCTACGACATCGTGCTCGGTGCGCCGGATGGCGGAGCGGGCGAAGAGCTCTCGGGGACGTTCGAGCCGGTGTTTTGTCCCTAGGCTCCAGCCCTTCGCGACGCCCCATCCCCCCAGCCCCTTCCCCGTCTCACGCGGGGAAGGGGAGTCTGATTTGTGATCAAAACGTTAACACCCAATTGGACCCCTCCTCCCCGCGTGAGACTGGGAGGAGGTCGGGAGGTGGGGGGTCAGCAGGCCGAAGCCTTCTCCAGCTCCTCCAACCCATGCAGCAGCGCCATCCGCACCACGAGCTCGCGCGTGAAGCGCAGATGCAGCCCGAGATCCTGGTGCTGCATGCGCTCCACGAGCGCGTCCACCCGACGCATCAGCTCTCCCGAGAGCTCGACCGTCGCTCGCTCCTGCTGCTGCACCAGCTCTTCGAATTCCATGTTCGACCCCGCGCGCCCCGGCTCGCTCACGGTAGCCACGGACTCGCGAGGGGGAAGCCCTCACTTCTTCAGCGCGCGATCGAGCTTGGCGAAGGCAGTCAACAACAGCTGCGCCTCGCGCTCGCTGGGCTGGGCACGATCGAGCAGCCGACGGAGCTCGTCGAGGATGTCTTCCGGATTCTGCGGATTGAGAAACCCCGCCTGGAGCAACGCTTTCTGCATCGAGCCGAACAGCGCCTCCATGCGCTCCCGGGTCGCCAGCGTCGTGGCTGCAGCCGGCGCCAACTCCGGCGCGGCGAGCTTGCCAATCTCGTACGCGATGATCGCCGCGGACTGCGCGACATTGATCGACGGCTGCGGCGGCTGCGAGGGCAGGGTGACCACCGCCTGACAGAGATCGAGCTCGGCGTCGGAGAGCCCGCGCTTCTCGCTTCCGAAGAGCACCGCCACCGGCCCGCGTTGACGCTCTTCGTGGAGGCGCTTCGCGAGCTGCTCGCCATTCAGTGACGGTCGGTCGGGCAAGGTGCGCGACGTCGTCCCGGCGACGAAGACGTACGGCCCCAGCGCCGGCGGGAGCTCGCGCTCCACGCGCATGCGATCGAGCAGATCGGCACTCTTCACCGCGAGCTTCTCGGCTTCGCCGAATGCGTAGGTGAGCGGCGCCGCGAGCACCAGATCGGTGACGCCGAAGTTCTTCATCGCCCGCGCGATGGAGCCCAGGTTCTCCGGGCTGCGCAGCTCGTGGAAGACGAAGGCGACGGGATGCATGGCGGGCAGCTTAGTTTGGTCGGCGCTGGGAAGCGCCTCCCACAGACTCACTTTCTCGATTTGGTTGGGAAATCACTGGGAGAACTGAGGTTGTGGGAGGCGCTTCCCAGCGCCGACTCCCCTCGACTTGGGTGCCGCCCCTTCCCTCGCGCTCCAAGCGACCTAGCTTTTCCTTGGGGGATCGCTTGGACACCGTCCCGACGTTGGCAGTGCCCGTCTCGCCGCCCGTGCGCGCCCGCGAAGCGCGCGTCGACGTGCGCACGCCGCTTCGCGTGCTCGCCGTCCTTCCGGCCGTGCCCTTCCCGAGCAACTCCGGCGGCCTGCTGCGCTCACTCACCCAGCTTCGCTCCCTCGACGCCCACTTCCAGCTCACCGTGCTCGCGCTCCAGCGCCCGCTGCAGGACGCCGAGGCGCTTCGACGCTCGCTCACCGCGCGGGTCATCACCGTTCCCTTTCAAGCCGGCGGGCCGGAAGCCATGGCCGCCGAGCTCGGTGCGCTCACCCTGGGCAAGCCGCTCTTCTACGCGCGCTATGCGCCGCGCGCGCTCGCCCGCGCGCTCGAGGAGGCGCTGCGGAAAGAGCCCTTCGACGTCGTGCACTTCGATCACCTGCACACCGCGCAGCTCGTGCCGCTCGTCCGCAAGCTGCAGCCGCGGGCGAGGGTGGTGCTCGATCAGCACAACGTGGAGGCGCAGCTCGTGGAGCGCATGGCTCCTTTGGCCGCGCCACATCTTCGACTGGGGTTGCGCTGGCAGGCGCGGCGGCTGCGCAAGCTGGAGACCCAGATCGTGCGCGAGGTGGACGCGGTGCTCGCGTGCTCGTCGCTCGATGCGGCGCAGTTCCACAAGATGGGCGCGCGCTGTGTGGAGGTCGTGCCCAATCCCGCGACGGTGGATGTCCACACGACGGGACGGCTGCCCCGCCGCGACATCGCCTACGTGGGCTCCTTCGACTGGTGGCCGAACATCGACGCCGCGCTGGTGCTCGCCAAGGACATCTGGCCGCGCTGCGAGGGCAAGCTCCCCGACGCGCGCTTGATGATCGTGGGCCGCGATCCGCCCGAAGCCATCCTTCAGCTCGCGAGTCCACGGGTGATCGTCACCGGTCGCGTGCCGAGCGTGGGCCCGTACCTCGACGGCGCGCGTGTGGCGGCCGTTCCATTGCGTGCGGGCTCGGGCACGCGGCTGAAGATCCTCGAGGCCTGGGCGCACGGCGTGCCCGTGGTGTCGACGCCGCTCGGCGCCGAAGGCCTGCCCGTGCGCGACGGCGAGAACGTGCTCCTCGCCGAGAAGCCCGAGCACTTCGCGCGGGCGTTGTTACGTGTCTTCGAGGAGCCGTCGTTGGCGGCGCAGCTGACGGAGGGTGCGCTCCGAAGTGCGCGCGCGTATCACCCGGCGAGGATTGGGGAGCAGCTGGCGGCCTTCTATCGAGAGCGGCTCGGGTAGTCGGCGCCGGGAAGCGCCTCACAAACTCGAGTGAACCCACCAGCGGGCGAAAGAGGCCTTGTGGGAGGCGCTTCCCAGCGCCGACAGCTTGCTTGCCCGAGCGTCGTCCATCCAGGCATCAACAATTCCCACCTCTGCCATTTCACAGCCCCAGTGGTCGCCTCCCCGGCCCTCGCGCGCTCCGGGGCTCGTCCCCACCGTTTTCCCCGGAGGGAAAGGAGAGGACCATGAACATCAAAAAGACTCTGCTCGTGGCCGCCATCGCGGCCGCGGGGACGGTGGGTGCGGCGACGGCGGCGCGGGCGGCGGATGACGCCAACGTCGATCCGAACATGCAGAACCAGAACCAGCCTGGGATGAACCCCTCGGGTGCCGACCAGATGAACCAGGGCATGAAGGACCAGGGCATGAAGGAGCAGGGCATGGAGCAGGGCAACCTGCGCGAGGCCACCATCACCGTGCTCAAGGTCGACAAGGCCACGCACACCGTGACCTTCAAGGCCAAGGTGCAGCCGGAGGCGAACCTCACCAAGGATGGTCAGCCCATCAAGCTCGACCAGCTCAAGGAAGGCGACCAGGTTCGCGCCAGCTTCGACCCGGCCACGGGCGACGTGAAGAGCCTGGAGGTCAGCCGCAAGGTGAAGGGCGGCGGCATGTAATCGGAGTCGTCGCGAGCATTGGCCCGCTGCTGGGTGAAAGCCCGGCAGCGGGCCCTCGCGTTTTCAGGGCGATGTGTCGGGGCTTGGAAGCCCCTCCCCACAACACAAGCCGACGAAGCCGTCCTGACTGCTCGCTCAACTCGAGGTTGTGGGAGGCGCTTCCCAGCGCCGACGGAGCCCGAGCATCAACACCGCGAAGAGCAGCGCCACCAGCACGCCCAGCAGGAACGCGCCCAGCAGCAAGGGCCAGCGCAGCGCGGCCATCGCCCCCTCCATGAAGCCCGCCCCGGCGGTCCGACTGGCCGAGCCCACGAGCTGGTCCATGCACGTCTGCCGGTCCTTGCCCTGGCAGCGATCGGCGAAGTGCGAAGCCGCTTCGTCGATGCCGCGCGCCGCGCCTTCGGTGGCGTGCTCCGTCGTGGCCGCGACGCTTCTCGCCAGCGGCCCGTTCCCCTCGGGGCCGAGGACGAGGATGAGCTGTCGTCCCAGGCTCGCGGCGAAGGCGTTGCCGAACTGGTCGCCGAGCTGCTCGAAGGCCGTCGCATGGATGGCACCTGGCTGACCACCGACCTCCGCTCCGGACCGCGGCGCGAGCAAGGCATCGATCGCGCCCAGGGAGAGCGTGCCAGCGAGCAAGCGCTGGCGCTCGAGCTGCGGCGGCTGGGTGAGCATCTCCAGCGCGCCCTTGGTGACGTTGTTGGCGATGACCTCCGTGGGCGCCACACCTGTCTCGGCCTTGGTCTCCTGCGCGGCCTGCAGGGTGCCCTTCGCCGCGCTCTTGCCGAAGAGGGCGCATCCCGTGAGGCCGAGCAGCACGATCCCCAGGTGTCGACTGCCCGCCATCGCCGCCTCCCGCGCACACGCCCGCTCCAACGCTTGGTCGCCTGCTCGGTTGGCGCAAGGGGACTAGCCGATGGCGTCGCGCGTGGCGCGGTGGAGCTCGAGGTCCGGCGCGAGCGACTCGCGCGTGCCCAGCGCGCGCACGTACACGCGCGCGTAGGCCTCGGCCATGGCCTTGGCGTCGTGCCGCGCGTGGACGGCCTCGTGCAGCTGGGCTGCGCGTGCCTCGCGCAGCTTGGGATCCGAAAAGAGCCGCTCGAGCTCGCGCGCCAGGTCGTCCACTTCGCCCGGCTCGATGAGCGCGTTCGCCTCCGGACCGAAGAGCTGCTCGAGATCGCCCACCCGCGTGGCGATCAACGGACGACGATGCAGTCCCGCCTCGAGCGCCACCAGCGGCGACGCCTCTCGCAGCGACGGCATCACGATCACGTCGGCTGCCGCGTAGAGCTGCCGCGTGTTCGACACGAAGCCGAGAAGCCGAACGGGCAGGGTGCCCGCGAGCTGCGCGAGCTCGTCACGAAGCGGACCATCACCGGCGAAGAGCGTCAGCGGCGGCTGCTTCAGCTTCGACAGCGCTTCGATCAGCGTGCGCTGGCCCTTCTCCGGCGAGAGCCGTCCGATGCACGCGAGCACCGGCGCCTGGGCATCGAGCTTGAGCGCGTGCCGCGCGGCTCGGCGTTCGGACTCACCCGGCGGCGCAAGGTCATCCAAGCCATTCGGAATGAGCTCGACCGGCGCCGTCTTCACCCAGCGTGAAAGCCGCTGCTGCAGACTGCGCGACGGCGCCACGACGCCTCGCGTGCGGTTTCCGAGAAGCCGCCCGTACGCTTCGTACGCGCGCAGCTTGAGTCCAGCAGCGGTGTCGCCGTGGTACGTCGCGACGACTGGAACGCCCTCGCGTCGGGCGGCCCGCAGCCCGAGCGCGAGGCTCTTGAAGTCGTGCGCGTGAACGAGATCCACGCTTGCCCAGTGAATGAACCGCGCGATGCGCCGCGCACACGCGAGATCCAGGCGGCGATCGAACGTGAACCGCTGCGCGTCGAGCCCGCGCTTCATGGCCTCGTCGACGAGCGCGGACTCCTCGTCGGGCCCGAGCGCGCCCACGATGGCTTGAAACGGCGCTCTCGTCGCAGGGGCCAGCGCGAGCAGCGCCCGATCCGCGCCGTACAGGCCGCTCCCCGACCGCAAGTGCAAGACCGTGATCACGCGTGCACCTCGCTGGGCAACGGCGCGCGCAACGCGAGCGCGCGATAGAGATCGGCGTAGGCGCAGAGCGTCGTGTTGAAGTCGAAGCGCTGGCTGGCGTTCATCGCGGCCTCGCCGAGCCGCGCGCGAAGCGAAGCGTCGCCGACGAGCTCCGTCAACGCGTGCTGCAGCTTCTCCGCATGGCGCAACGGCACGAGCCGCGCCGTCGACGCGGTGTGAATCTCGCGAACGCCGGGCAGGTCATGGGCGATCGTCGGCAGCCCGACGGCCATCGCCTCGAGCATCGCCAGCGAGCGTCCTTCGGTGAGCGAGGTCTGCGCGTAGAGGTCGAAGCCCGGCAGCAGCTCGCGCGCATCCACGATCGCGCCGAGGACATGCACGTTCGCGTGGCCCTTCGCCTGCGCGCGCAAGATGCCTTCCATCGGCCCGGGACCGACGAGCGCCAGGTGCACCTCCGCACGATTCGCGAATGCAGCCAGGAACGCCTGCAGCAGGAGATCGGGCCCTTTCACTTCCGCCATCCGCCCGAGGTAGCCGACGACGATGGCGTCGTGCGGAAGGCCGAGTCGCTCGCGCGCGTGCGCCCGCGAGGCCTCGCTCGGCGGCGGCGGGAGGTGAACGCCATTGCCGATGGTGATGACGCGCGGATGTCCGGGCAGCCAGGTGTCGAGCATCGTGCGCACCTCCGAGCCGCACGCCACGAGCGCATTCGCACGCATGGCCGCAGCGCGCGCGGCGAGCCGCATCGCGCCCGTGGGCGACTCCAGCTGGTGAAACGTGGCCACCAGCGGCTTCCCCGGTCGCAGCGCGCACACGGCGGCGCCGTTGAGCAGCGGCCCGAGATCGTGGGCGTGGAGCACGTCGGCGTCGAAGGTCGAGAGCGCCTGGTGCACCTCGCCCAGCATCGACGGCCGCATCCCCGCGCTCGGAATCCATCGCGTGGGCACGCCGCGCGCACCCGCGGCCGCACGCATCGGGCCGTCGGGACCGAAGGAGATGATGAGCGACTCGAGACCTGCGGCGCGCCCCTCGACGCAGAGCTGCACCACGAGCTGTTCCAGCCCGCCCAGCGTCCAGCCGTAGATGAGGTGCGCGATGCGGAGGGGCCGTTCGCGTGTCATCGCCCCCATCTCCCCGAACCCCTTCCCCGACTCGAGCGGGGAAGGGGAGTCCACGTGCGATTCCAGGCGGTCCAGCCCCTCGCCGGGCCTCCGAGCCGCTCCCAGAAAGGTACGCATCGTCGACGGATTCGAAAGTCACGCCGCCGCGTCCGGGCCTGGCTAGACTTCGCCCGCCATGGACCACCTCGAACGCGTCCGAAGCCAGCTGCCGCACACCCTCCGCGAGACCAACTTCGCGACCGCCGGGGAGCTGTACCGCGGCAAGGTCCGCGACGTTTACAAGCAAGCCGATCGTCTCCTGCTGGTCACCACCGATCGCATCTCGGCCTTTGATCACGTGCTCGGAACCATTCCCTTCAAGGGCGAGCTGCTCACTCGGCTGGCCGCGTTCTGGTTCGAGAAGACCAAGGACGTGTGCAAGAGCCACCTCCTCGACGTGCCCGATCCGAACGTGCTCGTCGGCAAGCCCACGAACGCGATCGCCGTCGAGGTCGTGGTGCGCGGGTACCTCACCGGCTCGCTCTGGCGCGACTACGTGGCGAAGAAGCACGGCGTGTACGGCGTGCCCATCCCCGATGGCATGAAGAAGGACCAGGCCTTCGAGCGCCCGATCATCACGCCGGCCACCAAGGAAGCGGTCGGCAAGCACGACGAGCCGACCTCCGGCGAGGACCTGGTTCAGCGCGGCGTGCTCGACGCGAAGACCTGGGATGCGTGCTGCGAAAAGGCGCTCGCGCTCTTCGCGGCGGGGCAGGCCTGGGCCAAGACGCAAGGCCTCATCTTCGTGGACACGAAGTACGAGTTCGGGCTCGCGGGCAACGAGCTCATCGTCATCGACGAGATCCACACCATGGACAGCTCGCGCTACTGGGAGGCGAGCGAGTACGAAGCGCGCTTCGCCAAGGGCGACGACCAGCGCATGCTCGACAAGGAGAACGTGCGCCAGTGGCTCATCCGCGAGAAGGGCTTCGACGGCCACGGGACGCCGCCGCCGATCGATGACGCGATTCGCACGGAGATCGCGCTCACGTACATCAAGGCATTCGAGCGGATCACCGGGCAGAAGTTCGAGAGCGCGCCGGGTGATGTGACGCCGAGGTTGGAGAAGAACCTGCGGGCGAAGGGATATCTGCGCTGAATGTCGGCGCTGGGAAGCGCCTCCCACAGGGCCTCTTTCACCAATTGATGTGTCCAACAGGGTTTGTGGGAGGCGCTTCCCAGCGCCGACCCACTATGCCGCCGTCGGCGCCGGCGTCTGCCGCTTCATCTTGTTCTCGATGACGCGAATCAGCGCTTCAGCGACCTTCGGATCCAGCTGCGCGCCCGAGAGATTGCGGATGACGTCGATGGCCTCGGCGTTGCCCATCGCCTTCGAGTACGGCCGGGTGCTGGTGCAGGCATCCCACGTGTCCGCCGCGGTCACGATGCGCGCGATGATTGGAATCTCGTCGCCCTTGAGGCCCTTGGGATAGCCGGCGCCGTCCCAGCGCTCGTGGTGGCTCTCCACCGCCGGCAGCACGCCCGCGAGGAAACCCACCGGCGCCACGATCTGCGCGCCCGCCTTCGGGTGCTCGCGCATGACCTTCATCTCGTCGTCGGTGAGGCGCTCCTTCTTGAGCAGGATGTGCTCGGGCGCGCCGATCTTGCCGATGTCGTGGAGGATGCCGCCGTAGCGGAGGTCGTCGAGCGCCTTGCCGTCGAGGCCGAGCTCCTTGCCCACCTCCATCGCCAGATCGCCCACGCGCTGGCTGTGGCCGCGCGTGTAGCGGTCCTTGGAGTCGATGCTGTTCGCGAGCGCGACGATCGTCTGGACGTAGCCCTTCTCCAGGCGCTCGATGAGCTCCTTGTTCTCGCCGTCGTAACGCGCGAGCTCCAGGCTCATGAAGTTGAAGGTGTGCGCCAGATCGGAGAGCTCGTTCTTGCCCTCCACCGGCACCTGCGCGCCGAAGTGACCGCGTGCGATCTCCAGCGCGCCGTCGATGCTCGCGCGCACCGGCTTGCCCAAGCGCAAGGCCTGGAACCACGCGAGGGCAATCGCGGCGAGCGCGCCCAGGCCGAGCGCCGCCAGCATCCACGCGCGCGGGGCGCCCACGAGCACGAGGACAGCGGTCGTGCCCAAGGGGATGAGGGCAGTCAGCGAGATCGCGATGGCCGTGCGGCGAAGGAGCGTGACCACGGTCTGCCCATTCTACTGCGTGTTCGGAAGCAGCCGCTTCAACACGGCATCCAAGTCTGCCGGTTTGAACGGTTTCTCCAAATACGCGTCCGGCTCTGCCCGGTTACCGAGCCGCTCGACCATGCTGTCGGACAGTGCGGTCAGCAATGCCACCTTGGCGCCATGCTTCTCCGCGCGAATCTTGTGCATCGCGTCGAAGCCGTTGAGCTTGGGCATCAAGAGGTCGAGGAGCACCAGGTCGGGCTTCTCCTTGGCGCAGGTGTCGACGGCGGCCTGGCCATCGCTGGCCTCGACCACGGTGTGCCCGCGTTCGCGGAGGAGGTCGCCGAGGTAGGCGCGGATGAGCCGGTCGTCGTCGGCGATGAGGACCTTCACGCACCCTCCCTGCACCGCGACGATAGCCAATGACCCCAAGACCGCCAATCCGGGCGCCTGACGCATCGCGCCTTGTTCGCGACCAGCAGGCGACCGTCCCGGCCCTCGGCTGGGAAGGCAAACTTGCGTCGGCCCGTATACTCGCTCCCGAGTCGTGCCCTCGACGCCCCTTGGCCTCGAGGCGGGGACATCCATGGCCCAGCCCAACCTCCAGCGCCTGTCCTCCCTCGCCGCGCGCGCCGGCGAGGATGCGCTCGGGCCGGGCGAGCTCTTGCCGCGCTACGTGTTCCTGGAGCCGCTGATCGCCGAACGTCGCGTGCTCGAGGTGGGGCTGGTCGCGGCCACGCGCGGTGCGGGCGCGCGGTTTCTGGCGGAGAAGGGCGCGCGCTCGGTCACGGCGCTCGATCCGGATCCGGAAGCCGTCCAGGCTGCGCGCGCGAACGCGTCGCCCGGCGTCGAGTACCAATGTGGCGGGCTCGCCGATGTGCCGGATGGTCAGTTCGATCTGGTGATCGTCGCGCTCGAGCGGTCGATTGAGCGCGCTGCGGGCTTCCTGGACAAGCTGGCGCTGAAGCTCGGGCCGCGCGGGCACATGGTGCTGGCGCTGCGCAATCCCGCGGGGGTGACGCTCGCGCAGGTGGCGCGCGGCGAAGAGCGTGAGGTGCCGCCGACGTACGGCGAGGTCGCGGGTGCGCTCGCGATTCGCTTCCGTTCGGTCGAAGTGGTGAGCCAGACGGTGCTGCTCGGCTACCACGTCGGGCCCGCAGGCGTGGACGCGCCGCCGACGCTCGATCTCGATCTCGCGGGCAACCTCGAGGCCGCGTACTTCCTCTTCGTCGCGGGGGCCGAGCCGTCGCATCTGGGCGAGCCGGTGCTGGTCACGCTCCCTGCTGCGCCCGTCGCCGTGGCGTCCGGAGCGCGCGACGAGCTGCGCGAGAAGCTGCGTGGCTTCGAGCGTCGGCAGGCTGAGCTCTTGAACGAGCGCGGCGAGCTGGACACCATTCTTCACGCGCGGCTCACCGAGCTCACCGATTTCAAGGCGCGCGTCGACGAGGCCAATCGGCGCACGCAGCTGCTCCGCGATCAGCTCGACGGCGCCGAGAAGCGCACCGCCGATGCCGAGGCCGCGCTGCGCCAGTCGCGCGCCGAAGCGGCCCACCTCGATCGCGCGCTGACCGACGCGCAGAAGCAGCTGGAGCTCGAGCGCACGGCCGTCACCGCGCGCGGCGGCGAGCTCGCGGAAGCCGTCCGTCTGCGCGAGGCCGTGGATGCCGAGCTGCGCCGCGCCCAGGCGGATCGCGAGGCGCTCGCGGGTGAGCGCGATCGCATCGCGCGCGAGCACAGCGAAGCGATTCGCATCCGGCAAGAGCTGCAATCGCGCGCGGAAGGGCTCGAGAAGGCCATCTCGCTGCGCGAGCAGGAGCTGGCCGAGCTTCGCGCGGCGGCGCGTGGATTCCAGGCCCAGGCCGAGCGCGCGCAAGTGGAGCTGACCGAAGTTCGTCGCGAGGTGCAGGACGCGCTCGCGGGACGCACCAAGCTTCAAGAAGAGCTCGAGCGCGAGCGGACCGAGACGAGCGCGGCACTCGTCGCGGCGCGTTCGCGGACGAGTGAGCTCGCGGCGCAGGTCGAGAGCGCGGAGACGGAAGCCGCTTCGGCGCACGCGAGGGCCGACTCGCTTCAGGCCGAGCTGGATGCCGAGCGCAATCAGCACACCGCAGATGCCGAATCGGCGCATGGCCAGGCCGAGACGCTTCAGGCCGAGCTCGCTTCCGAGCGCGAGCACCGCGCCGCCGACGCCGCCGAGGCCAAGGCGCAGCTCGAGTCGCTGCGTCGCGAGCTCGGCAATGCGGAAGCCGAGCGCGATCGCCAGTCGCACGCGCTCGAGGCGTTGCACCACGAGCACGAGGCGCTCTCGGCCGTTCGCGACGCGGGCGTCGAGTCCATTCGCACCTTGCAGATCGAGCGGGACACGCTGCAGGTGAAACTCCAGGGCGCCGAGCTCGAGCGCGATAAGTACTTCGAGGCCACGGGCAGCTTGCTGGCCGAGCGCGACGCCCTCCAGGCCAAGCTCAAGGACGCCGAGACCGAGCGCGACGAGTGGGCCGCCGCGCTGCACGACGCCGATGTCGAGAAGGCGCACCTCGCCGACGAGGTCGCCAAGCTCAAGACGCAGCTCGAGAATGCGTCCGCCGCGCACACCAAGCTCGACGAAGATCGCCAGCTCGTCGGGATGGAGCTGGAGGAGCTTCGCAAGGAGCTCGCGCAGACCAAGGCCGACGCTCAGTCGCGTCTCGCTCAGCTGCAGGTGGACACCGAAGCGCGCGAGGCGCAGCTCAAGGCCGACGCCGACGCGCGCCACGCGGAGTTCATGGCCGAGGTCGCTGCCCGTCACGCCGAGTTCAAGTCCGAGGCCGAAGCGCGCCAAGCCGAGACCGAAGCCGAGTCCGAGCGCCGTCGCGTCGAGCTGGAAGGGCTTCGCAGCGAGCTCGAGATCGCGCACCAGCAGCTCGCTTCCGCGCGGCAGGAGCTGCAAGCGCTGGTCGAGCGCCACAGCCTCGACGACGCCGAGCACCACCGGCTCGAGACCGAGACGCGGAACGCGCTGCAGGCCAAGCTCGACGCGCTGACGGCCGAGCTGCAGCAGCGCGAGGAACTTCAGCGCGAAGAGCGCGCGCACAGCGGCGAGCTCGAGGCTGCGCTCGTCGAGGAGCGCATTCGTCGTGGCGATCTCGAGCGGCTGATCGATCAGGAGCAGGTGGCGCGCACCCGCGTCGAGGCCAAGCTGCTCGAGACCGAGACCGCGGGTCGCGCTGCGCTCGATGCGGAGCGCCTCAACGCTCGCGAGGATCGCGCGGCCATCGTGGCCGAGCTGGATGCGCTTCAGAGCGCGTTCAATGACGCGCAGTCCAAGGCCGCCGCGGAGATCACCGAGCTGCGCGCCAAGCTGGATGAGCGGACGCGCGAGCACGAGGCCCTCCAGACGCGCGCCGGGAACGATCGCAGCGAAGCGGAGCTGCTCCGCCAGGAACGCGACGACGCCCGCTCGCAACTGGAAGCGCGCACAGAAGAGCTCCACGACCTTCGCGTCGAGCTCGATGCGCAGCGCGGCCTCTCGGCGGAGACGTCGAGCGCGCTCATGCAGGCCGAGGCCAAGGCCCGCGATCTCGACGCGCGCGTCAAAGAGCTCGATGAGCAGCGCGTCGCCGTCGAGCGCCAGCTCGAGGATTCGCGCGTGGAAGCCGCGACGGTGCGCGCCGGCGCGGGCGAGGCCGAACGCGGCCTTCGCGACGAGCTCGAACGGCTTCAGGCCGCGCATTCCCAGCTGCGTGAGCAGCTCCAGGCCCAGGTCGAGCACCGCCGCGATCTGGAGCACGAGCTCGAGCAGGCCGAAGAGCGCCTCGCAGAAGTGCGCACGGGGCGCGCGACGATCGAAGGCCGCATCCAGGCGCTCGAAGCCGAGCTGAATGCGTCGGCGCAAGTTCGCAAAGACGCCGTCGACGCCGCGATGGTCGCCCAGGAGCGCGTCACCCAGCTCGAGGCCGAGCTCGCCGCCGCGCACGCGCACTCCGCCGAGAAGTTGGCGGCCGCAGAGCAGGGCAGCGCCGAAGTCGACGCCCTTCGCGAGACGCTCGCCGCGCGCGAGAACGAGCTCGTGGCCGAGAAGAATCGGCTCGTGCAGCAGGCCGAGGAGCTCGCGCGGCTGCAGGTCGAGGTGGCTGCGTTGGCTGCGGTTCGCGCCGAGTTGGCGGCGCGCGAGGGTGAGCTCGCCGAGGCCCACACGCGCGCGCATGGCGTCAGTGAGTCGCGCTCGCAGCTCGAGGCGGAGCTCGATTCGCTCAAGGCGTCCCGCGCGAGCCTCGAGTCCGAGCTGGCGGCGGTCACCCAAGCGCGCGACGAGCAGGAAGCGCAGACGCGCACGCTCCGCGAGGCGCTCGAGAGGGCCGAGTCGGCCCAGCGCGACGCGGTGGAGAACGCTGAGCTCGCCAAGCGCGAGGCACTCGAGAAGGCCGAAGCCGAGAAGCGCGCCGCGGTCGAGAAGGCCGAAGCCTCCGTGCGCGAAGCGCTGGCGAGCCACGAGACCGCGAAGGCCGAGCACGCGGACGAGCGCGAGGCGCTGGAGAAGGAGCTCTCGCTCTTGCGGCTCCAGGTCGCCGAGGTGGCCGAGGTCGGTCCGGAGCTGGAGCTCAAGCTCAAGGCTGCCGAGGTCCGCGCCGACGCGCTGCAGAAGGAGCGCGAGCGGCTCATGCGCGAGCTGGACGAGCTGGGCGGCGTGCAGCGTCAGACCGAGCGCGAGCGGCTCAAGCTCGCCGAGATCGCCGCCAAGACCGAAGCCATCCAGAAAGACCTCGAGAAGTCGCGCGTGGAGCGGGAGCAGGTCGAAGGACGCTTCCAGCAGGAGCGCAACGCTCACGCCCAGACGCGCGCGGCGCTGGAGCTGGAGAAGGGCAAGGCCGCCGAGGGCCTGGCCAAGGCCGCGTCGAAGGCGAACGTGGAGGCCAAGATGCTGCGCGAGCTCTCCGAGCGGCAAGAGGGCGAGCTCAAGGAGCTGCGCGTGAAGTGGGCGCGCGCGTCGACGGAGCTGAATCGCCTGCAGCTCGCGCACGCCGAGCTGATGGAGAGCGAAAAGGAGTCCCGCGCCGAGCTGGGCAAGCTCAAGAGCGGCCAGGGCATCCTCGCCGCGAGCGACCTGGTCGATGCGATGGGCTTGGACACGACCAAGGTCAAGAAGCTCGAGGCGCGCGTCAAAGAGCTCGAAGGACAGTTGGCGAAGAAATAGGTACCGGGAAGCATTCGGCGGCTTCGGCGTTAGAGTGGCGGCATGCGCAAGCGCCTCGCGTTCGCCGGCGTGGCCGGACTGGCGGCCTTGGCGCTCGGGTTCTGGCTCTGGCCCAGCTCCGGGCCAGACGCGACCTCGTCGGCGTCGAGCGAGCCTTCGGTGGCGGTGCGCGATGCGGCCAAGCGCCGCGCGGCGCTCGCCAACCTCGCGCGGTTCGCGGTGGCTCCGGCACAAGCGGGCGAGCTCTCGGGCAAGGTCGTCGGGCCGGGCGCTGCGGGCGCGCACGTGGCGCTCGCGGGCATGCGGCTGAACAAGACGGTTACAACGGACGCTGAAGGAGCGTTCAAGATCGGCGAGCTCCCGCCCGGCGAGTACAAGCTCGACGCGAGCGCGGGCGAGATGGCCGCCGAGACGCTCGGGCCGATTCCGCTGGGCGCGGGCGAGCAGATCGGCGGGCTGGTGCTCCAGCTCGTCCAGACCGGATCGGTGTCCGGTCAGGTGCTCGACGCGGCGACGCGCGGGCCGGTGCCGAACGCGCTGTTGACCGCGGGCGGCGCGTCGGCCGCGACCGGCGACGACGGCAGCTTCGATCTTCGCGGGCTGCCTCCGGGCGAAGCGACGCTCTCCGTCGCGTGTGCGGGCTACGTCTCGAGCTCGACCCACATCACCGTCCCGCGCGGAAAGAAGCAGACCGGCGTCACCCTCGTGCTCACGCGGGCCGCGCACGTGGCGGGCACCGTGTCGAGGTCGGATGGAACGCCGGTGGCGGGCGCGATGGTCTTCGCCGAGCGCTACGACTTTGGCGCCGTGGCCGACGCGAGCGTGCTCGGAACGACGGCGGATGATGGGACGTTCGCGGGTGACGTCGCGCCGGGACGGGTGACCTTGCGCGCGACCGCTCAGACGGGCGAGGCCAAGAGCAACGAGCTCGAGCTGCATGCGGGCGATGTGCTGGAAGGCCAGAAGCTGGTGCTCGACGTGGGCGGTGACATCGTCGGCCAGATCTTCGAAGCGGACGGCTCGCCTGCCGCCGGCGCGACCGTGCTCGCGGTGGAGATCGAGAGCCAGCGCGCGTCGGGCGCGGTGTCGGCGGGTCCGGATGGGCGCTACCAGATCTCCGGCTTGCCAGCGGGCGTGTACGCGGTCGTGGCTCGCAGCGGCCCGCGCGCGGCCCAGCAGGCGGGAATTCGCATCGAGCCCGGCGACACCCAGAAGGCCGACGTGCGCTTTGGCGGCGCGACCGTGGAAGGCGTGGTGGTCGACGCGTCCAACCAGCCGCTGGTGGGCGCGCAGGTGTCGGCGTCGCCGGAGGGCGCGGCGATGGTGGCCGCGACCGGCGTCGAGGCTGGCCCGGGCGGACACTTCAAGCTCGAGGGGCTCTCGGGCACGCGCTTCGCGCTCAAGGCCACGCACCCCTCGGGCACGGCCGAGCTTCACGGCGTGGCGGCCGATGCACGCGGCGTCGTGTTGAAGGTCGCGGCCCAGAGCGAGCTCTGGGGCACCGTCTTCGACGACCAGGGCCAGGCGGTGACGGATCTGCAAGTCGTCGCGGATCCGCTGGTGACGACCGACGGCGCCGCGCGGGCGATGGGCCACTTCGCGAGCGTATCGGGCGAGTTTCACTTGCCGTGCGCGCCGGGCAAGTACCGCGTGCGCGTGGCCGCGACCGGCTACTCCACCGAGACCACGCAGTCCGAAGCGCCGGCGCACGGGAAGTCGAACGAGATCCGGCTCACGCTTCGGCACGATCGGACCATCACCGGTACGGTCGTCGACGGGCGCAACAACGCTCCCGTCGCGGGCGCGCACGTGGCCACGCGCTCGACGCTGCTCTACGCGTTTGGTCGCGCGAGCCCCGCGCACCAGGGCGGTTGGACAGCGACCGATGCCACCGGCCACTTCACGCTTCGCGACGCCGAGCCGGGCCAGGTGACCCTCTTCGCGAGCGCCGAGGGCCACGGGTTTGCGCGGCCGCTGCAGGTGGGCGCGGAGTCGTCGGGGCCGGTGCAGCTCGTGCTTCAGGGCGGCGGACAGAACCAGCCGGAGGACTTCGCGGGCGTCGGGATGCAGCTCGATCCGAGCTTCCACATCACGCAGGTCTTCGACAGCGGCCCGGCGGATCTCGCGGGCGTGCGCGCGGGCGACACCATCGTGAGCATCGACGGGCAACCGGTGGCCGGGCGGCCGTTGGGCGACGTGATCAACGAGATCCGCGGCGAGGTGGGAACGCCGGTCGCGGTCACGGTTCAGCGCGATGGGCAGACGCTCACGCTGGTGCCGACTCGGGCGCAGGTGAAGTTCTAGCCCCGCTCACTCGATGTGAACGGGAATCCCCACCTCGGCGTAGTGCTCGAACAGCTCGAGGATGTCGGCGTCGCGCAGGCCCACGCAGCCCAGCGTCCAATCGACCAGCTCGTACTTGCCGCCCTCGTGCTGCCAGCCGCCCTTGCCGTGGATGCCCACCATGCCGCCGAGCTTGGTCACCTGCGGCGGACAGGTCTTCTTGTCCTTCCACGCGGCGCGGATGGCCTCGGCGTCGGACTTGGCGAGGCGGCCGGCCTTGAGCCCGCGATCGGCGTCGGCGGGCGTGGGGTAGGCGAGCGCCAGGAAGCGCGTGAACTGCGAGACCTTGTTCACCGAGCACACGTAGTAGTCGCCTTCGGGGGTCTTGCCGTCGCCCTCCCAGGACTTCGGGCCGCTCGCGTCGGGCCCGAGGTTGACCACGTAGCTCTTGAGGAGCACGTCGTCCGCGTAGACGTCCATGCGACGGCGCGCCTTGAAGACGGTGATGCGCTTCTTCCACTTCTTCTTTCCGGACTTCTTCTCGAATGCGGCGATCGCGTCCGTGAGCGGCGCGTCGAGGGAGCTGGCCTGGGCGCCGTCGGTGCCGGGGAAGACCTGGGCGTCGGGCAGGGCGAGCACGGTCTGCTGGGCGGCGGCGCTGCTGGCCAGACCCAGGGCGAGGGCGATGGTCAGCGCTCTCATGCGGCGGTCCGGGCCAGGCGGAGCTTGTCGCGCCGGGTGAGCTTCTTGATCTCCAGCTCGCGCCGGAGGGCGTCGCCGCGGAGGCCCGCGTGCTCGACGTAGATCAGCCGCAGCGGCCCGCGACCCCGCGTATAGCGGGCGCCTTTGCCCTGGCGGTGGGCGCGGATCCGCTCCTGAAGCCGATTGGTGACGCCCGTATAGAGCGTCCCGTCGCCGCAGCGCAGCATGTAGACCACCCAGGGGGCCATGACCTCAGGCTAGCAAACGGGCGCCTGCCTTGAATGCAAAGGCGGTTCCCGGCGTACAATCACCAGGTCGGCCGGTGGGGCCACCGGGGAGCACTGATCATGCGGCGGTACATTCCTCTTTTGGCGCTGGCGTTGGCGGGGATGTTGCCTGCGACGCGGGCGCACCGCACGGTCCTCCGCGCGCCTCACCCCCAGAAGGCCCAGGGACCGACCGTGATCGGCGACGACGACGATGACGGTGACAGTGATCCCCCGCCGCCACCCAAGCAGGACGACGACCCGCCGCCTCCTCCGCCGCCCCCCGAGGACGACGGCGACGGGGATTAGAAGGGCAGGGCGCACGGGGCCTGCGAAGGCGCCAGGCTTCCCCTGAAACGCTCGGTCACTCCGTACCTGGGAAACGGTGACGGTGGTCGGTTCTCGGTGAACGGACCGATCACCGCACACCGATCACCTTTGCCGTTCCCCAAGCACGCGCGCATCAGAGCGCAGCAGGGAAACCCGCGCACCCAGATCCCGTGCACCTCACGACTTGCGTGTGGGCGCTGCGGTGACGGGTCCATCCGGCCGGTACTGACTCGCGTCTGCCACCGGCGCCACCCGCTCGCCGCCCTCGCGCAGCGCCGTGAACCCCGCCTCGCCGGGCCCGCGCAGGTTGCCGTCCACGCGGCGCAGATCCACCGGCAGCTCGTCGTCGGTGAGATCCGCGTCTTCGGCGGTGGAGACGTCATCGCGCTCGAGCTGATCCGCGCGAATGTCCGCGGGCAGCGGCTCCAGCTTCTCCTCTTCGCTCGGGCCGCCCTGGCCCAGCTCGCCGTCGGCCATTCCCGTGGCGCCGTCCTCCATGCGATCCGCGAGATCCGTCTCCTGCTCGAGCTCGCGCGAGCGGTAGGCCACCCCACCGCCAGTGAGGACCTCGGTCAGCTCGGGCGTCTCGTCCGGGTCGCGCATGGCGCCATCTCCACGGCTTCAGTTAGGTCCTTGCCACGTGGAAAGCCCGCGCGCCCGCGCGCCCGTCAAAGGAGCAACCTGGCGTTTGCCGGGCCTGCTTGAGGTGCCTACCGTTCAGCCGGCGCTGAGTGGCCAGGCAGGGAGGAAAAGGCGAGCGCGCGGCGCTGCGGGTTTTGCCCGCGGCGGGGACGGAAGGCGGGGTCGGGGGGAGCCATGCGCGGGAGGTGGGGCGCCGCCGCGGGCGTGTTGGCGCTCGCGCTCTGGGGCTGCAGCAAGACCGAGCTCATGGACGTCGACGGCCAGCTGGTGGTGGCCCCGACCCAGATCGAGTTCGGCATGGTGCCCCTGCACGGTCAGGCGGTGCAGAGCCTGCACATGACCAACGCCGGTCGCGCGCCCTTGCGCGTGTCCGACGTTTCCGCGCTGCTCGGTCAGCCGCACGCGCTCCTGGCTACGGCGCCGTCGCCGTTCAAGGCCATCTCCGCCGCGCACATGCCGCTGAGCCTGGTGACCAACGAGATCTCGGTGGTGAGCGTGACCTTCACGCCCACGGCCGTCGGCGACATCCGCGGCACGCTCATGGTCACCGACGACGCCGACAGCCAGCCGGTGGCGGTCGCCACGTTGCACGGCATCGCGGTGGACGCCGAGGCCACGATCGAGCCCTCGCAGCTCGACTTCGGACGAATCGAGGTGGGCACGCAGGCCCTGCAGGCGCTCACCGTGCGCAACGACTCGCCGCTGCCGGTGCAGGTCACGCCCACGCCCTTCGGCACCGACTCGGACGAGTTCTCCGCCCGGCCGATGACCGTCCCGGCACACCAGTCGCGGCAGCTTCCGGTGACCTTCGCGCCCACGCGAATCGCAAAGGTCGCGAGCGCGATGTGGGTCACGACGTGTCAGGGCTGCGCGGCGGTGGCGGTGAACCTCTACGGCGAAGGGCTCGACTCGGCGCTCGTCGTGGATCCGAACCCGATGGTGTACGGCGCGGTGCCCATCGACGCGTCGGCCGAGGTGGACTGCCGGTTGATCAACGTGTCGAGCCTGCCGCTGGAGCTGAAGGGCGTGGCGCTCGCGCCCGGCACCGACGGCGACTACCAGCTCTTGCAGCCCATCCCCGACTTCATCTTGCAGCCCGGCGGCTGGCTGGCCACGGGCGTGCGCTACACGCCGTCGCACCTGGGCGTGGCGCAGGGCGGGATGATCGCCTTCAGCTCGTCGCATCGACATCCGCGCCTCGAGGTGCCGTTCCAGGGCGAGGGCGGCGGCGCGGAGCTCGCGGTGGCGCCCACGCCCATCGACTTTGGCGACGTGCCGGTGGGCGCCGAGGCCACCGCGATCCTCCACGTCCGCAACGCGGGCAGCGGCACGGATCTCCTCACCGTGACCGGAGCGACCGCGCAGGGCGCGAGCTTCGGCCTCGTCGCCGGCGGGCTGCCCCAGACGCTCGCCGCAGGCCAGGCCGTGGACCTCACGGTGACGTTCGATCCCACCCAGGCTGGCAACGTCGCGGGCAGCATCACCGTGGACTCGAGCGACGGCAGCGCGCCGCACAAGGTCGTGCCGCTCACGGGCAACGGCCTGCCCATCGCGCCCTGCCAGTACACGCTCACGCCGCAGCCGGCCATCGAGTTCGGCAACGTGCCGCCAGGTACAGGCGCCGTGCTCGGCTTCCGCTTCTCGAACGTGGGCAATGACCTCTGCGTGCTGCGCAACGTGCACGTGGCCCAGGACGCGAACGGCGCCTTCTTCCTGCCGGGCGGTCCGGTGAACAGCACCGTGGTCTGGCCCGGCGATGCGTTCGAGGCCCAGGTCGCGTACGTGTCGAAGGGCGATGCGAGCGCCGTGGGCAGCGTCACCATGACCGTGAGCGACCCGGCGAATCCGGTGCTCACCTTGCCGCTCACCGCGAGCTCGCTCACGAATTGCCTCGTGGCCGCGCCGCCCTTCATCGACTTCGGCGCGCTGCGCAGCGACTGCCCGCATCCGCCGCAGAGCACGCACGTCACCAATGCCTGCGCCGCCCCGGTGCAGGTGGACCCGATTTGGATTGGCACGGGCACGAGCAACGAGTTCTCGCTGGTGAATGCGCCGCCGACGCCGCTCACCATGCAGCCAGGCCAGGGGATCACGCTGACCGTCGCGTACGCGGCGCAGGAGAAGGGCCAGAACTTCAGCCCGCTCTTCCTCGGCGAGAGCGACGTCCCCGCCGCGCCGCTGCTGGTGCCATTGCTCGGCGAAGGCCTGGAGACGGGCAACACCACGGACCGCTTCATCCAGGCCGATGGCACCAAGGCGGACGTGCTCTTCATCGTCGACAACTCGAACTCCATGGCCGAGGAGCAGCCGCGCCTGCAGGCCGCGATTCCCGACTTCATCGCCGCCGCGCGCGCGCAGGGCATGGACCTGCACGTGGCCGTGACCACGACCGGCATCGATCCCGTCGCGCAATCGGGCTGCAAGGGTGGCGTGAATGGCGGCGAAGCGGGGCGCCTGTTCCCGGTCGATCACTCGAACGTGCGCATCGTGGACCTCACCCAGAGCACGCCCGAGAGCGTGGTGCAGGACGACATCGACGTGGGGCTCTGCACGCACCTGGAGCAGGGCCTCGAAGCGACGCGGCGCGCGCTCTCGTCGCCGCTCATCGACCACGCCGACGATCCCGCCACGCCGCAGTCGCTCGACGGCAACCTCGGCTTCCTCCGCGACGATGCGCAGCTCTCGGTGGTCGTGGTCAGCGACGAGGACGACCACTCCGGCGATGACGTGAGCGCCTACGCCTCGTTCCTGCGCTCGGTGCACGGGCTCACCCAGCCGCAGCGCGTGGGGTTCTTCGGGCTGGTGCCGCTGTCGGCGTGCGCGACGTCGTCGGGCTCGAGTGCGCCGCGCTATGCGCAGATGGCCCAGGCGACGGGCGGCGCCGTCTGGGACGTGTGCAGCAGCGACTACGGCCCTGCGCTCGCCCAGGTCGCCGATCGCAGCTTCGGACCGCAGACGCACTTTCCGCTCACGCAGCTGGCGGATGCGTCGACCATCGTCGTGACCGTCAACGGCAGCCCGGCGCCGGCCGGCAGCTGGAGCTACGACCCCTCGACGAACGCCATCGTCTTCAACAACGCGCCCGTGCCGGGGACGGCCATCGACGTGGCGTACACGGCCATGTGTCCGCCGTGATTCCCCGGGCGGGGCTGGCCTGTAGCACGCTGCAGCAATCGCCCCAAAGTTGTGGGGTCGGTCTCGCGTGCTAGATCGATCGCATGGACAAGCCGCCTCGGCAGCTCGAGTTGCCCCTCACAGGACGCGTCGAGCAGGCCGAGCCCAAGCAGGCGGAGCGCGTCGTCCCGCGTGAGGCGCCGCCGGCGCCGCGCTCGCTGCGGCTGATCCAGGGCGAGGGCAAGGGGCGTCAGGAGAAGCTGCGCTCGCGCGACGACCTGGCGCGCGTGCTGGTGGGCGCGGCCGGCGACATGCTGCTCAAGCGCATCAGCGCGCCGCGCGCGAACGAGATCACCAAGCGCGTGGAGAAGCTGCTGGCGCTCTTCGACCGCGTGGATCGCGAGCCGATGCTGGAGCCCGTGCTGCGCCGCGAGCTGGATGTGCTCGAGGAGCTGCTGCGCGACTCGAAGGCGAAGGCGAAGCGCTGATCAGCCGCCGGCGTCGGGCGCGCTCGGACACGCCTCTTTGATGCCCAGCTTGCAGGCCTTCTCGAGCATCGCGTGGCCGTGCTTCTCGTCGGCCTTGCCCGAGGTGGGCTGCAAGAGCCGCTTGCCCGCGTCGAAGCAGCTTTGCGCGTGGTCCTTGGCGCAGGCCGCGCGGAGGATGCTCAGCGCCCGCTTGGCGTCGAGCTCTACGCCCTTGCCCAGGTCGTAGAGCTTCGCGAGCGCGTGACACGAATCCAGCAGGCCCGCATCGCACGCGCGGTGGCAGGCCTGGGCAGTGTCCGCCGTCCCATCGGCCTTGGTGCAGTGGTCCGCGTCGGCCTTGGCCAGCGCGGCCTTGTCCGGAGCGCCGGCGACCAGCACCAGCGCCATCACGAGCGACGTCATTCCTGGCTGGCCCCGTTGTTCCCGCCCTCGGTCGGCGCTGCGGGCTCAGCCGGCGCAGAGGGCTCGGCCGGCGCCTCGGGCTCCGGCTCCGAGGCGATGGCCGCGAACGGCTTGAACGTGAGCTTCACCTCGCCCTTCGGCGCGCGCGGCTCACGCGGCGGGCGATCGGGACGCGCCTCGCGGGGCGGGCGATCCTCGCGCGGCGGGCGGTCCTCGCGCGGGGGACGATTCTCACGCGGCGGACGATTCTCGCGCGGCGGACGCTCGGGGCGCTCGTGCTTGTGCTCGCCGCCGCCATCGCCCGACGCGGCCGCGGGCACCTTGTGCCGCTTCTTGCCGCCGATGCGCGACTCCACCGGCCGCTTGCCGCCCTGCGTGGGCGCGGGGCCCTTCCAGAAGTGCCGCTCGTAGAGCTTGTCGAAGCTGGTCCAGTTGTCGCCCTGGTCGCGCTGCATGATGCCCAGCCAGCTGTTCACGCGGCTGTCGAGCTCGTCGAGCGCGTGCACCAGCAGCGCCTCGAGCGTGGCCGGAATCTTGGGCGAGCCGTACTCGAGCGAGCCGTGGTGCGCGAGCACGATGTGGGTGACGTGCTGCTCCAGCAGCGCCGGGAAGCCCTCGATGGCGCGCGCGCGCGCGTGGATCTGCTGCGCGGTCATCACCAGGTGGCCCACCAGCCGGCCCTCGTCGGTGTACTCGGTGCCGCGCTCGAAGCTGAGCTCCTTCACCTTCATCACGTCGTGCAGGAACGCGCCCGCCACGACGAGATCGCGGTCCACCATTGGGTAGTGGTCGGCCAGGCGGTGCGCGAGCTTCATGCACGAGAGCGTGTGCTCCAGCAGGCCGCCCGGATACGCGTGGTGGATCGTCTTCGCTGCGGGCGCGCGCTTGATGAGCGGCGCGAGCTCGGCGTCGTCGGTGAAGCTGCGCAGGAGTTGGCGCAGGTGCGGATCGCCGATGCGGTCGATGAGCGAGACCACCTCGGAGAAGCGGCGCTCGGCGGCGCCCCCGGCGTGCGGCACCTCCTTCGCGGGCTCCTCGCGCGGCGGCGGCTGGGCGAAGTCGTCGGCGGTGAGCTCACCCAGCTCGCCCTTGGCGATGCTGTCGAGCTTGAGCTGCGGGTGGCCCTGGTGCACCACCGTGCTGGCCACGACCGTCACCAGGTCGCCCACCTCGAAGGTCTTCTCGATGTCGGCGGCGTTGTCCCAGACGCGCGCGTCGATCTCGCCCGTCTTGTCGAAGAGCACCACGGCCAGGTAGGGCTTGCCGCTCTTGCCCGTGGGCAGGCTCTTCTTGCCGACTTTGAAGATGGACTCCACACGCTCCCCAGCTTGGATGTCCTTGACGAAGACCTTGGCCACGGCGCTGCTCCTCGGAAAAAAGTCGGCGGACCGTAGCACGCACCCTGCGCGGCGGGCGAGCGCTCGCGCAAAGGGCTGCTTGCAGTTATGAACGTTGCCGGGAGGGTGGACCGTGCTTCACGTCGGCGACCGCGCGCCCGAGTTTCATGCGCTCACCACCACCGGTGTGCGCATCGACCTCGATGCCTACTCGGGCAAGTGGTTGGTGCTCTACTTCTTCCCCAAGGCGTTCACGCCGGGCTGCACCGCCGAGGCGCGCCGGTTCCGCGACAACTTCCCGGAGATCCAGTCGCTGGGCGCGGAGGTCCTGGGCGTCTCGCACGACGACCACGCCACCCAGTGCGACTTCGCCAAGACGATGGCCGTGACCTTTCCGCTCGTCGCCGACGCGGACCGCAAGATCGCGCGCGACTACGGCGTGAGCCGCGCGTTGCTGCCGTTCGACAAGCGGGTCACGTACGTCATCGACCCGCAGCGCAGGGTGCGCGCGGTGTTCCACCACGAGTTCCAGGTGAGCAAGCACCTCGACGACGTGCTGCTGTTCCTGCAGCGCAACGCCAAGCGCTGACGCCTGCTGTTGCTCTTAGCGCGGCGCCGGCGCATGCATTGGCCGCGGATAGAAGACCGTGACCTGCGCGGCCACGACCGGCGCTTCTTCGGGCGCGCCGTCGAGCTTGGCCTGGCACGGTGCGCAGCGCTCCGCGGCAGCCACGATCTGCATGCGGCCCACCGGGATGGGCTTGCCGCACGACTCGCAGGTGCCGAACTGCTCGCCGCGGCCCAGCGACTTGCGGACGCGCTCCAGCAGCACCGGATCCGAGCCGCGCATGCCCGCAGCGGCCGCACGAACGCGTTGCTGCTCCGTGGGATCCATGGCGCCCCAGATGTCGGACGTCGGCTCGTCGCCCGAGAGCGCGAACTCGAGGAGCTGCAGCTCGCGACGCACCTCCAGCAGCAGCCCCGGTCGACGCAGCTCCATCACCGCGGGCGCTTGGAGGAGCACGCGCATCACGCTCTCGAGCTGGCGCTGCGCACTGCGGTCGTGCTCGAAGTTCCGGAAGTACTCCGCGAGCGCCACATTCTGCGATTGGCACACCTGCGCGAGGAGCCCGTTCACCATCTGCTCGAGGGTCACGCCCTGGAGCGCGGCGGTGAGGCGCGGCTCGTCGTTGAGCAGGGCCTTGAGCTGCCCGAGGAACTCGCGGTGCACGAGTCGCCACGGCTCTTGAGGCTTCTCGGGCTGGCTGGGCTCGCTCACGGGTGGGGACCTCTTCGGCAGGGCGCCATTCTGGCACGTCTCAGGCGCCGCGACGATGACCGAAAATTTCCAGGCGTCAAGGTGGGACCTACGCGGGGGCCGAGGTGTTCACTTCTCGTGCGAGCTCGTCGAGGGTCTCCCGGAGGAGCACGGCGTCACCCACGGCGTGGACGTGGATGATCTTGAGGGCGAGCAGGCTGGGCGCGAGGAAGCGCTTCGCACCCAGGCGTTCAGCCGCACGCCGTTCCAGGCGGACCACGAGGGCCTTCACGGTCCAGTCCGCGGGATCGATCTGCAGATCCACGACCTTGCCGAGGTGGCCGCCGCTCGCGTCGATGACGGCCAGGCGCTGCAGGTCGGCGAACGTCGCATTCATGCCCGGACGGTAGGCACTGCCGGTCCGCCTCCGCTCGACTGGCTACTTGGCGGTCATGATCTCCATGAACTCGCGCAGGCCGCGCCTGGGATCCGGCGGCGGGGGCTTGGCCACGGGCAGCGGCGCGCTCGCGCTCGACGGCGGTGTGAAGGGCGGGTGGTCGTAGCCGTTGCCGTCGGCGTCGATGAAGATGGGGTTCGCGAGCGCGAAGGGGATCGCCGGGACGCGCTGCCCCGTGGAGTCGACCTTCGCGTACACGAGCGGGAAGAGGTCCGTGGTCCCGTAGACGAACGGCACGATCCACGTGTCGCCCGCGGGCGCCGGAATCTGGAAGGTCTCGAGGTGGTGGTAGCGATGCACCGCCTGCCCATCGACGGTCCCCACCGTCTCCAGATCATTCGGCCCGAGCACGATGTCGCGCGAGGCGAGGATGCTGTTCGCCGGCCAGTGCGTGTTGGAGACGCCGTTGCACGCCACGCGCTCGGTGGCCGCGTTGGGACCGCTGGGGTCGAGCGGGCAGGTGGCATCGTCGCCTGGCGAGTGCGTGTAGAGCTCGATGCGACTCAGGTCCATGTACTCCGGCACCTGCACGTCGATCGTGAATTCCACGTCGCCGGCGCCGGGCGGAATCACCTCGCCCGGGCCGACGTCCGCGCTCGCGGGATTGCCGTTGGCGTCCAGCCGATGGCCCGTGAAGAGGATGAACGGCCCGTCGCTGACGGTGGCCTTCATGGTGTTCACCGCGCTCGAGAGCTGCGCGGGCTGCAAGTTCGCCGGTGAGTCCACGCCGGTCTGCACCCAGGTGCGCCAATAGCCCGCGGCCGTCGCGAACTGCATGTGGGTGTCCGAGACGCCCGTGCCCGTGGCCTTGAGTCCCTCGGAGAGCAGCGTGAACCAGTCGTTGAAGTTCGCGTGGGCCGCGTCGCTGTTGCCATCGAAGCCGTCGATGCCGGGGTTCAAGAGCTCGAACGAGTCGAAGTTCGAGCTCATCAGGCCCGTGTCGTTGGGCGGCGTGGTGCCCGGGTCCATGCGGAAGTCCGACGCCGGTGCGTGCGTGGCGAGGGTGTCCATGTCCACGTGGAGGTAGCTCAGGCCGCCCAGGAAGCCGCGCGGGTGGTTGAACTGGATGGTGCCCACGCCGGCGTTCCTCGCCGCGGCGAACATCTGGCCCAACGTGAACGTCGGCCCCGAGCCGCCGGCCCAGTCGAGCGCGCCGCCATTCAAGTCGCCGCGGACGATCGGGTACGGGTAGAGGATGTAGTGGCCGAAGTTCATCGGGCTGCACTCCTCGCCGATGACCGTCGCCAGCAGGCTCTGTCCGCCGAGCGCCTGGTTGTAGGGCGCGAGGTCGGTCACGAACTCGTGGTCGGTGGAGACGAGCACCTCCATGCCCTCGGCGAGGTAGCTCTCCACGCGGTCCACGTTGGGCACGTACGAGTCCGGCGAGTTGATGGCGTGCACGTGGAAGTCGCTGGCCAGCCAGCCGGTGGTGTCCACCACGCGCACCAGCGTGGCCGCGAGCGACTTGTCCGCCACGCGCAGGTCCAGGAGTTGCCCCGAGCCGGGCCAGCTGGGCGGGTAGATGCTGTACGCCGGCCCGCGCGAGACCAGCGCCTCGTACTCGCCCGGCGGCACCTGGAACGTCGCCGTCCCCGAGGGCGGCACGAAGCCCTGCAGCGCCACGTCGTTCGGGAGCGGGTCGCGGGTGATGTCGGTGTAGAGCCCGAGCTGCGCGTTCGGCGTGGGGCAGCCGCCGCTCTCCACGCAGAGCAGGGTGACCTTCGCGGGCAGCGGGTTCGACGCGTCGTCCTGCACGGTGACGCTCAAGCTCCGGGTGAGCGAGAGCGTGAAGTTCTGCGTCACCGGCGAGCCGCTGAGCGCGACCGGTTGGGGGCTGGCGATGGGGCGGCCAGGCGCCCACGCGGACACGCTGTAGCTGCCGGGATAGAGCGCGCCCTGGTACTGGCCGTTCGCGTCGGTGGTGAAGATGGTCTCCACGCCGATGGCGCTGCCCGCGCGCTCCACGGCCACGCGCGCGCCAGCGACCGGTGCGCCGAGCGTGTCGATGACCGTGCCCGAGAGCGGGACGGTGGTGCGGTTCAGGATCGGGGCGCGCGTCTTCTCGATCGTGGATGCCACGTCGCCGAGGTCACGGCCCACCACGAAGTCGCGCGCCATCACCGCCTGGCCGCTCGCGGGCACGTCGAGCTCGCCCTGGCGGCCATCTGGGCCGGCGTCGTTGAACCACGAGAGCAAGCCCGGGATGCCGGTCGCGCCGAGCACCGAGCCCGTCACGCCGGCCACGGTGAGCGACACCGAGTTCTCCTCGGGCTGGGTCGCCGAGCCGGGATGGTAGGGCGCGTAGCCGTACGCGACGCCCGTGCCCAGGTAGCCGTACCAGCTCAAGCCGTCGAGGCCGAAGCAGAAGGTGTTCGAGTAGCCGAAGCCGTGCACGCAGGCGTCGGGGTTGAAGAACTCCACGTTGCCGCCGGGGTCGGTCAGGTCGCCCACCTCGAGGCCCACGGGCTGCGCGCCGTCGTTGCAGAACGCGGTGATCTCCTTCACCCGCTTCTCGCCCGGCGCGAGCACGAAGTAGTTGGTGATGCGCAGGGGCAGCGCTTGCTCGGGGTCCACCAGCGGCGGCGAGCCCAGCTTCTGCTGAAGCTGCGTCTTCACCGCCACCCAGTCGTTGAGCGCGTCCTGGCCGCTCGCGGCGATGACGGCCGGTCCGCCCTCGGAGCCGTCGCGGAGGATCTCGAAGTGCTGCGCGTCGACGGTCCGGCCGAAGTTGTAGAAGAGCCCCACCTCGCCGAACTCGTCGTGCATGTCATCGCCCACGAGCGCGGCGTCGATGATGTTGCCGCCGAAGGGCTGCGGCCCCAGGTGCCGGTCCGGGCCCTGGACGATCACGTGAATGGTCTCGTTGCCGATGAGGTAGTCGCCGAGCTTTCCCTGGGCGGCGTCACCGGTGAGGAGGTCGCTCGCGTCGGTGATGGGCCGCGCGAAGGCGCCGCCGGCGGTGCTCGCGAGGAACGGCGAGAGGTCGATGTCGCAGCGGAACGCGGGCGGCGGGGGGCCTGAGTCAGGCGGGCCCGCATCAACGGGACCGGCATCAATGGGGCCGGCGTCGGTGGTGGAGGTTCCGTGGTGGCAGGCCGCGAGCAAGAGCGCGGCGCAGAGGCCAAGCCAGATGCGCATGGCAGGAGTGTAGCAGCCGCGTGGCGCGACGGTGACGGTGTGCCGCGGCGACTCTCATGCGAGAGTGGGGCATGCGCCGCATCCCGGTCGCGCTCCTGCTCGCGCTCGCTGCCTGTCCCAAGCCGCCACCGGCCGTGGTCGACGCTGGCCCGCCGCCGGTCATCAGCCAGGACATCCTGGTGCGCCCGGTGGTCACGCACCGCGCGCGGGTGCAGCACGTGCTCATCGGCTGGGGTGATTTGTCGGCCGTGTACCGCGGGGCCATGGACGAGCGGGCCAAGCTGCGCACCCAGGCCGGCGCCGAAGATGTCGTCCGCTCGGTGCTCCAGCGCGTGAAGGAGGGCGAGTCCTTCGAGCAGCTCATGAGCGAGTACTCGGAGGATCTCCGCAGCTCGCACAACGGCTCGAGCTACGAGGTCCTCCCCGACGGCAAGCTCCAGCCCGGGTTCCAGGCGCTCTCGCTGCGGCTGAACGTGGGCGAGGTGGGCGTGTGCCGGAGCGAGTTCGGCTACCACATCATCAAGCGCGTCGAGTGAGCGGCGCGGCAGCGAACACGCGGGCCAGGAACTGCTCGGCGGCGAGCTCCACCAGCCCCGGCATCTCCAGCGGCGCGCAGTGGCTCGCGTTGGGCACGATCACCAGCTCGCTCCCGGGGATGTGCACGTGCATGCGCTCCGAGAGCCACACTGGCGTGAAGCGGTCCTTCTCGCCGGCGATGATCAGCGTGGGCACGTCGACCTCCGGCAGGTGCTCCCACGCCGAGTGCTTGCTCGCCACTTCCAGCGTGCGCACGAACGCCACCGGATCCATCTCGCCCAGGTGGCGGAAGTAGGGCCAGAAGTCCTCGCGGCGCAGGAACTCGGCCTGCGACTCGAAGTGCCGCCCGATGAAGATCGACATCTCCGTCGGCAGGATCTTCGTCCACACGCGCTTCACCAGCGAAGGGAAGCGCTCCACCACCTCGCGCAGGATCGGGAAGGCGCGCTTGAGCATGGTGTCGTCGTGCCAGGTGTCGAGGACGTTGCCGTAGCTGCCGCACACGGGCACCAGCGCCGCCACGCGATCCCGGTGCCGCCGATGGAACTCGAGGATCACCTGCACGCCCATCGAGTGGCCGAAGATGGCGGCGCGCGGCACGCGCAGCTCGTCCAGGATCTGCGCGAGATCGTCGGCGAAGTGCTGCACCGAGAGCCGCGCAGGATCGCGCGGGAGCCCGCTCTTGCCGTGCCCCCGGTAGTGAAACCGAACCACGCGGTACTTCTGCGCCAGGTGCGGCTCCAGGTACTTCCAGATGAAGCCGTCGCAGCCCAGGCCGTCGGCCAGCACCACCGCGTGCTCCCCTTCGCCTTCGAGCTGGCACCAGAGCTCGGCGCCGTCGGGGGTGGTGATGTAGCGCGCGCTGAAGAGCTGCGGCTGGCTCACGCCTCGTCACCCTGGGGCATGCCGGGGCGGTCGAGGCCGAACTTCTCGATCTTCAAGATCAGGTTCGAGCGGCTGATGCCCAGCTCTCGCGCGAGCTGGCTCTTGTTGTACTTGGTGCGCACCAGGCCGTCCCAGATCATCTGGCGCTCGAGCTGCTCGACAGCTTCATGCAGGTTCGCGATCGGCACGCCGGCGGCGGCCTGGAGCGCGGTGGTGGCGTTGGGCGTGCGCAGCGCGTCGCGGATGCGGGAGGAGATGAGCTCCTCGGCGATGGTGTCGCCTTCGCTGCTGAGCACCAGCAGCCGCTCAATCTCGTTCTCCAGCTCGCGGATGTTGCCGGGCCAGGCGTAGCTGAGCAGCGACTGCATCGCCCGAGGCGAGAGCTGCGGCGAGCGCTCACCGTTGCGCACGTGCTTGCGCAGGAAGTGCTCGATGAGCACGGGGATGTCGTCCTTGCGCTCGCGCAGGGGCGGCACGGTCACCTTGATCACGTTGATTCGGTAGAAGAGGTCCTCGCGGAACTCACTGCGCTCCACCATCTTCGACAGGTCTTTGTGCGTCGCCGCGATCACGCGCACGTCGACTTCTTTCGTCGCGGTGCCGCCCACGGGCGTGAAGGTGCCCTCCTGGAGCACGCGCAAGAGCTTCACTTGAAGGGCGGGCGACATGTCGCCGACTTCGTCGAGGAAGAACGTGCCGCCGTCGGCGACCTCGAAGAGCCCCTTCTTGTCGCGCAGCGCCCCGGTGAACGCGCCCTTCACGTGGCCGAAGAGCGCGCTCTCGAGGAGGTTGTCGTTGAAGGCGCTGCAGTTCTGCACCACGAAGGGCTTGTCCTTGCGCGGCCCGTTGAAGTGGATGGCGCGCGCCACCAGCTCTTTTCCGGTGCCGCTCTCGCCGTTCACGAGCACGGTCGAGTCGCTCTGGGCGACCTTCTCCAGCAGCCGGAAGACCTCGAGCATCGGGCCGCTCTTGCCGATGATGTTCTCGAACCGGTAGCGGCTGGAGAGCTCGTCGCTGAGCGTGGCGATGGCTTCCTCTTTGCGGTTCATCTCCGAGTCGAAGTTGGCGATCTCCGAGACCGCGAACTCGAGCAGGTCGGTGAGCTTCTCCACCTCGGCGCCGCTGAGGACGGGGATCTTGGTGATGGCCCGGTCGAGGTCGGTGGCGCCGGCGTTGAGCTCGCGGATCTTGCTCTTGAGGGTGTCGCCCTCCTGGGGGCTCGGCAGTGCGCGCGAGAAGCCCTCCACGAAGACCATGCCCTCGTACTCGCCAGCCAGGTAGAGCGGCGCGCCCACGATCACGAAGCCGAGGTGGCAGTCGTGAAAGAGGCAGGAGCGCGTCTTCTTCGAGGTCTTGAACTTCTCGTGGAGCACCCGCACCGACTGGTTGCAGCGCCGGTAGCCCTCCTTCGAGAAGAGCGAGAGCCGGCAGAAGTCGTTCTGCGGCGGGGTGATCTCACCCTTGGCGTGATCGAGGACCTGGCCGTCTTTGCCCGCGAACGAAAGCTCCACCCGCCACCACTTGCGGATGACGTCCTTGAGCATGATGATCGTGTGGAGATTCTGATATTTTTCGTAGTCGAGCATCACGCGACCAGGGCAACAGGGAGGCGCAAGCGCCCCCGTCTCAACGCCGGACAGCAGTGTAAACGACCCTATCCCTGTCGTAAACCGAGACAGCCGCCGTCCGAAAAACGTGCACGCCCACACCCACCATCACGGCCACGAGCACGAGGATGCCGAGCACGACCACGGCGCTGGGCCGTCGGGGCACGAGCTCTCGCACCACCCGCGCAAAGGGCACTCGCGCTCGACGGATCGCGGGCGGCTGTGGATCACGCTGGGGTTGTCGGTGGGCACGCTCATCGCCGAGGCGGTGGGCGGCTGGGTGACGCACTCGCTGGCGCTGCTCTCCGACGCCGGTCACATGCTCACCGATGTCTCCGCGATCGTGCTGAGCATGCTCGCGCTGTGGTTCGGCTCGCGTCCGGCCGACGAGAAGAAGAGCTTCGGCTACTACCGATTGGAGATCCTCGCAGCGCTCACCAACGGCGTGGCGCTCATCGCGATCAGCATCCTCATCGCGTGGGAAGCCATCGCGCGCATCCGCAATCCGGTCGAGGTGCACGTCGGGCCGATGATCTGGGTGGCGGCCGGCGGCTTCATCGCCAACGGGCTGGGCGCGCAGCTCTTGAGCCACTCGCACAACCTCAACGTGCGCGGCGTCTTCTTGCACATGCTCGGCGATCTGCTCGCGAGCGCGGGCGTGCTCGCGGCGGCCGTGGTGATGTGGTTCACCGGCTGGTATCGCGCGGACCCGCTTATCTCGATCGGCGTGTCGCTGGTGATCCTGTACGGCAGCTACGGGCTGGTGCGCGAGGCGGTGGACGTGCTGCTGGAGTCGGTGCCTGCGCACCTCGACACCGAGGCCATCGAGAAGGCCATGGCCGCGGTGCCGCGGGTGAAGGCCGTTCACGACCTGCACGTGTGGACCATCGCCACGGGCATGTACGCGCTCAGCGCGCACGTGGTGGTGGAGCGCGCCGCCTGCGCCGACTCCGACGAGATCCTCCGCCAGCTCAAAGCCGAGGTGGCGTCGAAGTTCCACATCGATCACACCACGCTCCAGATCGAGAGCGAGGTCTACGAGCACCACGGCGAGGCCGACGACGACGGGCACGGCCACGACCACCCCGGGCACGAGCACGCCTGATCGCGCTACTTGAAGACGACCGAGCCGCCGCCGCTGACGTTCTGGGTGACCGCGCTGGGATGTCCCTGAACCACGACCTTCGCGCCGCCGGAAGCGGTGACCGCGAGCGCCTCGGTGGCCGCGACCTCGAACCGCCCGCCGCCCGAGCCCTCGACGCTCACTGCGCGAGCGGGGAGGCCGAACGCGTGCACGTCGGCGCCGCCGGAGCCCTCGATGGCGAGGTTGTCGACGCCGGGACCGGACACCGTGGCCGAAGCGCCGCCCGAGAGCTCGAGCTTCAGCTTGCCCTTCTGATCGGTCGCTTCAATGGACCCGCCGCCGGACGCTTCGGCGCGCTCGAGCGGAAGCCCGGTCACCTTGGCGCTGGCGCCGCCGCTCGCCTCGACGCGGTCGAGCTTGGGCACCGCCACGACCACGGAAACGCCGCTGTGCGTGGTGAAGCCGAAGTGCGTCTTCCACGAGAGCTCCAGCACGCCATCCTTGACCTCGGTGACGAGGTCGGCGCGATCCGATGCACTGCCGTGCACCTCGACCTTCTGCGTGGGCGCCGCGCTGGCGACGACGTGGATGCCGCCGGACGTGTCGACGGCGTGGAACGGCGCGAGCTGCCGCTCTTCCGATTCCTCGGACGCGTGGGCGGCAAGTGGGACGGCAAGCAGCAGGGCAATCAGGGCAGGGCGCATGGTTGGCCTCCGGGCAGCCGTACGAAGTCGCGTCAGGGGGCATTTCACCATGCGTCGACCTGTGACAATTCGCGGTGTTGGGGTTGACAGGCCGGCCGGGATCTGTAACTAAGCCCGGTCCCGAAGAGGGATTGATGCAGCGCACAACGGGCCGCGGGGCCCATTTTCAGGAGTCGTCACATCGCTAGGGACGCACGCACGGATCGCCGCATTCGCGCTCGAGAGGTTCGAGTCATCGGACCTCAGGGCGAGAAGATTGGTGTCCTGCCGATCGAGCAGGCGCTGGCCAGGGCTCAAGAGCTCGGGATGAACCTCGTCGAGGTCTCCCCGATGGAGAAGCCCCCGGTCTGCAAGATCATGGACTACGGCCGCTTCAAGTATGAGCAGAAGAAGAAGGCCAACGAGTCCAAGAAGAAGCAGGCGGTCGTGCACCTGAAGGAGATCAAGCTCCGCCCGAAGACGGAGGAGCACGACTACGACTTCAAGGTGAAGGCCGTCCGCGCGTTCCTCCAGGAAGGCAACAAGGCGCGCATCACCATCATGTTCCGCGGCCGTGAGATCACCCACCGCGACATCGGCCAGCGCATCCTCATGGAGGTCGTGGAAGACGTGCGCGACTGCGGCATCGTGGAGCAGCAGCCGCGGCTCGAGGGTCGCCAGATGTTCATGATCCTCTCGCCCAACCCCAAGTGGAAGCCGGGGACGCCTCCGCCTCCGCCGCGCAAGCACTCCATCGCCCAGGCCATCGCCGGTGCGCGCGGGCCGTTCAAGCCCAGCACGCCGTCGATTCCGGCTCCCGCTCCGGCAGCGGCTCCGAGCGCGGCGCCCACTGCCTCGGCGACGCCGCCGGGGGCTCCGGCTCCGGCCGCGACGCCTGCCCCGGCTCCGGCTCCGGCCGCTGCACCCGTTTCCACTCCGGCCCCTGCGCCGGCGCAGGCCGCGCCGCCCGCGCAGCCCAAGCACTGATCCTCAACCCGCTTTCTTCTGGAGAAGCACGATGCCCAAGCTCAAGACCAAGCGCGCTGCCGTGAAGCGGCTCAGCGTGAACAAGAACGGCAAGGTCAAGTTTTCCAAGGCCGGCGCCAAGCACAACTTCATGCCCAAGAACGCCAAGCGCAGCCGTCGCCTGCGCGGCTCCGGCTTCATGAAGGACATGGACGCCGCCAAGGTCCGCAAGGAGCTCTTCCCCTACGGGTCGCCCCGCTAGGTTTCGTTTTCGCTCCGCTCGTCGGAGCGAATGATGCGGCTGCGCAGGTTGCAGCCGCACCCGCTGGAAGCCGGGTCTCAAGTGGTCGAAGGTTCGACCCTCCGTCTTCCGCACTGTGAGCGCCGTTTGAGCGCTCGTTGGAGTCGAAGATGCGCGTCAAGAAGGGTGTGAAGGCTCGTCGTCGCCGCAATCGCATTCTGAAGTTGGCCAAGGGTTTCCGCGGCCGCCGGAAGAATTGCTACAAGCGCGCCAACCAGGCCGTGGAGCGGGCGTTGGACTACGCCACCCGCGACCGCCGCGCTCGCAAGCGCAACTTCCGCGCGCTGTGGATCGTGCGCATCAACGCGGCCGCGCGGCAGGTGGGCCTCTCGTACAGCAAGCTCATCGCTGGGCTGACCAAGGCCAACGTGCAGGTGGACCGCAAGATCCTCGCGGACCTCGCGTGGGCCGACCCGGCCGGCTTTAAGGCGATCGCCGAGATCGCCCGGGCCGCCTAGCCAAACCATTTCGGATGAAGCACTCCGAGGGCGGGCCCCAACGGGCCTGCCCTCGTTTTTTCTGGAGTTGTGAATGTCGAACGACCTCCAAACCCTTCGCGAGAAAGCGCGCGGCGAGATCGCCAACGCGCCCAACCACGACGAGCTCGACAAGCTGCGCGTGAAGTACCTGGGCAAGACCGGCGAGGTCTCGCTGATGGTGCGCGAGATCGGCAAGAAGCTGCCCGAGGAGCGCAAGGCCTTTGGCGCGCAGCTCAACGAGCTCAAGGCCGAGCTCGAGGGCGCGCTGGAGAAGCAGCTCGAGGCGCTCAAGAAGAAGAAGCTCGAGGCCGAGCTCGCCGGGCCCGGCATCGACGTGACCATGCCCGGGCGGCGTCAGCCCCTGGGCACGCGGCACCCGGTGTCGCGGACGCTGGAGGAGATCACCGACACCTTCCTGCGCATGGGCTTCGAGATCGCGCAGGGGCCAGAGATCGAGCTCGATTACTACAACTTCGAGTCGCTCAACTTCCCGCCGGATCACCCCGCGCGCGACATGCAGGACACCTTCATCGTGGACGCGGCGACCGTGGGCGGGAGCCTCGCGCCCGGCTCGGTGCTGCTGCGCACCCACACCTCGCCGGTGCAGGTGCGCGCCATGCTGGCGCAGAAGCCGCCGGTGCGCGTGATCTGTCCGGGCAAGGTGTACCGCTGCGACTCCGACCTCACCCACACGCCCATGTTCCACCAGGTGGAAGGCCTGCTTGTTGACGAAAAGGTTACATTCGGCGAGCTCAAGGGCACGCTGGCGGCGTTCGCCAAGGCCTTCTTCGGCGACGACGTGAAGACGCGCTTCCGTCCGAGCTTCTTCCCCTTCACCGAGCCTTCCGCCGAAGTCGACGTGAGCTGCTTCCTCTGCGGCGGCAAGGGCTGCCGGGTGTGCAAGCAGACCGGCTGGCTCGAGGTGCTCGGCGCGGGGATGGTGCACCCCAACGTCTTCAAGAGCGTGGGCTACCAGAGCGACGACGTGACCGGCTTCGCGTTCGGCATGGGCGTGGAGCGCCTGGCGATGCTGCGCTACGGCATCGACGACTTGCGCACCATGTTCGAGAACGACGCCCGCTTCCTGGCGCAGCTCTGATTCGACATATCGAGATACATCATGAGAATCTCACTCAATTGGCTCGCGGACTACGTGAAGCTCCCGGCTGCGGATGAGCTGGCGAAGCGGCTGACCATGGCTGGGCTCGAAATCGAGGGCCGCGAGGCGCTCGGCGCCGGGCTGGACAAGGTCGTGGTCGGGCAGATCGTGGAGTCGAGCGCGCACCCCAACGCGGAGAAGCTCTCCGTCACCCGCGTGGACGTGGGGCAGGGCGCGCCGCTGCAGATCGTGTGCGGCGCCAAGAACTACAAGGCCGGCGACAAGGTGCCCGCGGCGCTCGCGGGCGCGAAGTTGCCGGGTGGAATTGAAATCAAGCAGGCCGCGCTCCGCGGCGTCGACAGCTTCGGCATGCTCTGCAGCGCCAAGGAATTGGGCATCGCCGAGGACGCGAGCGGCTTGCTCATCCTCGACGCGTCGCTCAAGCCGGGCACGCCCATCGCGGATGCGCTGATGCTGCGCGACACCGCGTTCGAGGTGAACGTCACGCCGAACCGACCGGACGCGCTCTCGCACCTGGGCATCGCGCGCGAGGTGCACGCGCTCACCGGCGTGGAGCTCAAGCTGCCCGACGGCAAGGTGTCGGAAGGCGGCGGCGCAGCGTCGTCGAAGGCGAGCGTGCGCATCGACGCACCCGATCGCTGCCCGCGCTATCTCGCGCGCGTGATCGAGGGCGTGAAGGTGGGGCCTTCGCCGCAGTGGATGCAGGCCCGGCTGCGCGCGGCGGGTGTGCGGCCCATCTCGAACATCGTCGACGTCACCAACTACGTGCTGCTCGAGTACGGCCACCCGCTGCACGCGTTCGATCTCGATCACGTGAAGGGCGCGCAGATCGTGGTGCGCATGGCCAAGCAGGGCGAGAAGCTCACCACGCTCGACGGAAAGGAGCGCGAGCTGTCCACGGACGATCTCGTCATCGCCGACGGCGATCGCGCGGTGGCGCTCGCGGGCGTGATGGGCGGCGGCAACTCCGAGGTCAGCGACAAGACCACGCGGATCCTGCTCGAGAGCGCGTACTTCAACCCGGGCTCGATTCGGCGCAGCTCGCGTCGACACGGCTTGCACACCGAGGCGAGCCATCGCTTCGAGCGCGGCACCGATGTCGACGGCGCGCCGCTCGCGCTGGATCGCGCGGCCAAGCTCATCGCGGAGCTCGGCGGCGGCCAGGTGCTCTCGGGCGCCATCGACGTGTACCCGACCAAGCTGCCGCGCCGCTCGGCAACGCTCCGCTTCTTGAAGCTGGCCGACGTGCTCGGGCTCGTGGTGCCTCAGGAGGCGTGCTCGCGAATCCTGAAGGCGCTTGGCTTCAACGTGACCGACGAGCGCCGCGATCAGCTCACGGTCGAAATCCCGATGCGGCGCGTGGACGTCGAGCGCGAAGAGGACCTCATCGAAGAAGTCGCGCGCATCCACGGCTATGACCAGGTGCCGTCGCAGGTGCCGCGGATTGCGTCGCCGAAGCCGGTGGAGCCGATCGCGCGCGCGGCCGAGCGTCGCGTGCGCGCGGCGCTGAACGCGGCCGGGCTCTCCGAGGTGCTCAACTACTCGTTCGTGTCGACCAAGGAGCTGCAGTTCGTCGATCCGGAGCAGACGCTGGGCAAGCCCATCGCGCTCAAGAACCCGCTCTCGGCCGAGCAGGCCGTGATGCGCACGAGCCTGCTGCCCGGGTTGCTCCAGAACCTCGCGCGCAGCCTCAACCACCAGAGCGAGGACGTGCGGTTCTACGAGCTCGGTCGCGTCTATCGGCCACACGCGGATGCCAAGAACGCCAGCCAGCCCGCGGTCGAAGAGCTGCGCGTGAGCGGGCTCGTGTTCGGGCACCGGAGCGCGCCCGCGTGGAACGCGTCGCGCGAGAACGTGGACTTCTACGACGCGAAGGGCGCGGTCGAAGGCCTGCTCCAGGCGCTCGGGATCTCGGCGCGCTTCGAGCCCGCACGCGACGTGGCCTCGCTGCACCCGCGCGCGTCGGCGGCGGTGATCGCCGGCGACAAGCGACTGGGCACCGTGGGTGAGCTGCACCCGCGCATCGCCGAGGCGCTCGATCTGCCCGCGGGCATTTTCGTCTTCGACCTCTCCCAGGAGGCGCTCGCCACGGCCGCGCAGCTCGTGCCCCATTACCGCGGGCTGCCGAAGTTCCCGTCGGCGCTGCGCGATCTGGCGGTCGTCGTCGACGAGGGCGTGACCCACGAGAAGCTCGAGGCCGTGGCCCGGCAGGCGGGTGGCGAGATCGTCCAGGGCGTGCAGCTCTTCGACGTCTACCGCGGCCAGAACATCCCCACGGGCCGCAAGAGCCTGGCCTACGCGATCCGCTACCAGCACCCTGATCGCACGCCGACGGACGCCGAGGTCAACGCCGCGCACGAGCGCATCGTGGCCGCGCTCGCCAAGGAGGCCGGGGCCGAGCTGCGCGCGTAAGTGCCGAATGTCTTGTCGGTGATGCCTGGCTGCCCGAGGGGCGATCGTCCCGCGCTTGACACGGGAAATGAACGTAAGTTTGATAGGTTATCTTGCGCTGCGTGCCCGGGAGCCGTCTGCCATGACGAAGGCTGACATCATCGAGAGCGTCTACAAGAAGGTCGGGTTCTCCAAGAAGGAGAGCGCCGAGATCGTGGAGATGGTCTTCGACACCATCAAGGAGACGCTCGAGCGCGGCGAGAAGATCAAGATCTCCGGCTTCGGCAACTTCATCGTCCGCGACAAGAAGGCGCGCGTGGGCCGCAACCCCCAGACCGGCAAGGAGATCGAGATCTCCGCGCGGCGCGTGCTCACCTTCCGCGCGAGCCAGGTCTTGAAGAACGTGCTCAACGGCCTCGACGAGAGCGGCAAGCCGAAGGACGGCAGTGAGCCCCCGGCCACGCCGTCGGTGTCGAACGGCTGAGAAGTACACGCCAGATCGCGTTGACATCCCTTGGCCCGCGTGCGAAACACGCGGGCCCTTTTGTACCGGGCCGGGGCGTAGCGCAGCCTGGTAGCGCACTTGCTTGGGGTGCAAGTGGTCGCTGGTTCAAATCCAGTCGCCCCGACCAAAGAAGGCCTCTGGAGCTTCGGCTCCGGGGGCTTTCTCCTTTTTGGGCCTCCGATTTCGCGGACGTTCGAATTCGCGAAACCGCGCGGGATCGGTCCGGAATCGGCCGGTTTGCGGGCGCGATTTCCGGGCATGCCGCTTGACTGCCTGGAAAACGGACGCTTATTAGACCGCGTCCCATGGCCTCCGAACTGCACAGCGCACTTCGCGACCCCGAGCAGCACGCCACGCTCGCCTTCCTGGCGGTGAAGGGCGTGGGCGCCGTTACGTGTGTGCGCTTGCGCAAGAAGTTCGGCTCGCTCGCTGCGGCCATCGAGGCTGGGCCCGCTCATTACATGGAGTTCTTCCGAGGCGACGCGCGCGAGGAGCACGACACGCGCGGCTCGCTCGATGGGCTCGCCGAAGAGATCGTGGCCGACTGCGAGAAGCGCGGCGTGCACATCCTCTTCCGGGGAGCGCCCGGCTGGCCGAAGTCGCTCGAGGACCTGGGCGATGGCGAGCCGGAGCTTCTCTTCGTTCGCGGGACGCTCGCCGAGCGCGCGCATGCGGTGGCTGTGGTGGGAACCCGTCAGGCCGACACGCGTGGCGTGAACGTCGCGACGCGCATCGGTCAGAAGATGGCCGAGGCAGGCGTGCTCGTCGTGAGCGGCGGCGCGCTGGGCATCGACGCGGCGTCGCACCAGGGCGCGCTCATCGGCAAGGGGCCGACCTGGGCCGTGCTGGGCGGTGGCTTCAAGCGCCTGTACCCGCCTCAGAACCGCGAGCTCTTCGAGAAGATCGTCGCTGAGGGCGGCGCGCTCATCTCCGAGACACCGCCGCAGCACGAGGTGAAGGGCGGCCTCTTCCCACGGCGCAACCAGATCGTGGCCGCGCTCTCACAGGCCACGGTGGTGGTGCAGGGGGGCGAGAACTCGGGCGCGATGCTCACGGCGCAAGACGTCCTCAAGCTGAACAAGGCGAATCCCGAGCGGCTGCGCACGTTGCTCGCGGTGCCTGGAGATGTCGCCGACGCTTCCGCAGCGGGGCCACACCTGCTCCTTCGCATGGGCGCCGCCCGCGCGTGCTGGTACCCGACCGACCTCCTGCGCGCCCTGGGGCTGATGCCTGCATTGGACTTCCCCAAGGACGGCGAGACGGCGAGCGAGCCAGAGCTCGAGCCCACGCCTGCAGCGCGTGCCACACCGCTCGACGCCTCGCTGGAGCCCGTGTTCCGCGCCATCGAGGCCGCGCCCAAGCACTTCGACGCGCTCGCCAGCCAGGTGCGCTGGCCGGCGCCGGAGCTGCTCGCCGCACTCACGCAGCTCGAGTTGTTAGGGATGGTGGAGCAGAAGCCGGGAAAGTTTTTTGTCCGTAAGGGCGGTTAGGGATTGGGATTGCGGTCGTCGAAGGATGCCCGGTGGACGGGCGGGCGACCAAGGGCAGGACAGGGCGGGTCAGTTCGGCGCAGCCTCAAGCGTCTGATTCGATCCGCGATTTTTCAGGACCGGAGCCATGGCCAATAACTTTCTCGTCGTCGTCGAGTCGCCCGCGAAGGCCAAGACGATCAAGAAGTACCTGGGGAGCAAGTACACCGTGAAGGCGTCGGTGGGGCACCTCATGGACTTGCCCAAGTCGAAGATCGGCGTCGACGTGGAGCGCGACTTCGAGCCGCACTACGAAGTCATCCGCGGCAAGAAGAAGGTCCTCGACGAGATCAAGAAGGCCGCCGGCAAGGCCGAGAAGGTCTTCCTCGCCACCGACCCCGACCGCGAGGGTGAGGCCATCGCCTTCCACATCGCGGAGCAGATCAAGGATCAGGTGGGCGGCAAGAAGAACATCCACCGCGTGCTCTTCAACGAGATCACCAAGAAGGCGATCCAGGAAGCCATCAAGAAGCCCCAGAAGCTCGACGCCAAGAAGTTCGACGCCCAGCAGGCGCGCCGCGTGCTCGATCGCCTCGTGGGCTACCAGATCTCGCCGATCCTCTGGGCCAAGGTGCGCCGCGGTCTTTCGGCCGGTCGCGTGCAGAGCGTCGCGGTTCGCCTGGTCGTGGAGCGCGAGGCAGAGATCAAAGCCTTCAAGCCCGAGGAGTACTGGAGCCTGGAGGCGGATCTCGCCGCCAAGCTGCCGCCGCAGTTCCGCGCGCGGCTCACCAAGCTCGACGGCAACAAGGCCGACCTCACCAACAAAGCCCAGACCGACGGCCTGCTCGAGGAGCTGAACGCCGCGAGCTACGTGGTCGCGAAGGTGGACCGCAAGGAGCGCAAGCGCAACGCGCCCGCGCCCTTCACCACCAGCAAGATGCAGCAGGACGCCGCGAACCGGCTGCACTTCTCGGCGAAGAAGACGATGACCATCGCCCAGCACCTGTACGAGGGTAAGGAGCTCGGCGAGGACGGCTCGGTCGGTCTCATCACCTACATGCGCACCGACTCCACGCGCCTCTCGAACGAGGCCGTGGACGCCGCGCGCGAGATGATCGGCAAGCAGTTCGGCAAGGACTACGTGCCCGCCGAGGCCAACATCTTCAAGAGCCGCAAGAACGCGCAGGACGCGCACGAGGCCATCCGGCCCACGTCGCTCGAGTACCCGCCGGAGCGCGTGAAGGACTTCCTCGACCGCGACGAGCTGCGCCTCTACGAGCTCATTTGGAACCGCTTCCTCGCGTGTCAGATGACGCCGGCCATCTACGACCAGACCGCGGTGGACATCACCGCCGGCCGCGCGATGTTCCGCGCCAACGGCAGCATCCTCAAGTTCCCCGGCTACCTGGCGGTGTACGGCGAGAAGATCGAGGTCGACGTCCAGAAGCGCAAGGACGCCGACGAGGCCGAGGGCGAGCTCGACGACTCCAGCCGCGAGCTGCCGGTGCTCGAGGTGGACGAGAAGCTCGAGCTCAAGAAGCTCATCCCCGAGCAGCACTTCACCCAGCCTCCGCCGCGCTTTACGGAAGCGTCGCTGGTGAAGGAGCTGGAAGAGCGCGGCATCGGCCGCCCGTCCACGTACGCGAGCATCCTCAGCGTCATCCAGGACAAGGAGTACGTGAAGAAGGGCGACGGCAACCGCTTCGCGCCCACCGATCTCGGCACGCTCGTCACCGGCGAGTTGGTGAAGAACTTCCCCACCGAGATGGACGTGGCCTTCACCGCGGGCATGGAGGAGAAGCTCGACAAGGTGGAGGAGGGCGAGGCGAACTGGGTGCAGGTCCTCCGCGAGTTCTACAACCACTTCAAGGAGGACGTGGCCAAGGCCGAGGTGGCCATGCGCGACGTGAAGCGCGAGGAGATCGCCACCGATATCAACTGCGAGAAGTGCGGCAAGCCCATGGTGATCAAGTGGGGCAAGCTCGGCCAGTTCCTGGCGTGCTCGGGCTACCCCGACTGCAAGAGCACCAAGGACTTCAAGCGCACCGAGGACGGCAAGATCGTCCCCGTGACCGAAGAGGTCACCGACGAGAAGTGCGAGAAGTGCGGCAAGCCGATGATCATCAAGCGCGGCCGCTTCGGGCGCTTCATGGCCTGCTCGGGCTACCCCGAGTGCAAGACCAGCAAGCCCATCTCCATCGGCATGAACTGCCCGGCTTGCAAGATCGGCTATCTCACCGAGCGCCGCACGGGCCGCGGGAAGATCTTCTTCGGCTGCAGCCGCTACAAGCGCGATGACCCCACGGCGTGCACCTTCGCCGCGTGGGACCGACCGCTCAACGAGCCCTGCCCGGAGTGCGGCTCCACGTACCTCCTGCAGAAGTACTCCAAGCGCGACGGCCCCACGATCGCGTGCCCGAACAAGGAGTGCGACTACAAGCGCATCGTGGAGCAGGACGCGCCCAGCGCCGGCGGCGACGAGGGCGAGGCCGCCGCGTCGTAGCGAGAACGCCTCCGCGTTCCCAAGGAGCCCGCCGCGCTCGCGCGGTTGGGCTCTTTCGCTTCTCTGGGCCCTCGCCGATTGCGCTTTGTGTCAAAGGCCAGCGCGGCTAGGCTCTCTGCCGCGCGTGCACGCTTTGAGACCGGCCGGGTCTTCGAGTGGTGTGCCGTGCGAAAGCAGGCGGTCGGCCGAGCGATGCGGAGCCACTTTTCTTGCAGTCATTCTGGTGGCTTGGCTGCTTCCTTGCGTTGACACTTCTCCAAATCGGGTGATATCAACCCCGAAATCCCTTCCTCCCTGCGCGCGGCAGCGAAAGGAATCATCGCGATGATTCATCTTCTGGCGGGCATTGCTGGCACAGGCCTGGCGGATGCGTCCTTGGTCGACAACATCCACCAGTTCTTCTCCGATGGCGGCACGTTCATGTACGTGAACATCGCCTCGTCGGCGGTGGCCCTGGCGATCATCGTGGAGCGCTCGTACAGCCTGCTGTTCCGGTACAGCCTCAACGCGCCGCCGTTCATGGAGCAGATCACCAAGCTGGTGATGACCAACAACATCGACCGCGCGGTGAAGCTCTGCGGCGCCGCGCCGGCGGCCGCGCTCAGCAAGGTGGTGCGCTCGGGCCTCACCCGCGCCAACCGCGGCGAGCTCGAGGTCGCGAAGGCTGTCGAAGAGTCGATCCTCGAGGTGAACCCGCTGCTCTCCAAGCGCATCGCCTCGCTCTGGTCGCTCGCGAACATCGCGACCCTGCTCGGCCTCATCGGCACCATTACCGGTCTGATTCACACCTTCCACTCCCTCGGCGCCATCAGCGATCCCGCGCAGAAGGCCAAGTTCCTCTCCAACGGTCTCTCCGAGGCCATGAACAACACCGCCTTCGGTCTGGGCATCGCGGTGACCTGCATGATTGGCCACCTGCTGCTCACCAACCGCGCGAAGAACATGATCGAGGAGATCGAGATCAACGCGCTCAAGCTCGAGAACCTCCTCTCGCGGCGTGGTGCGGGTGAGGGCGATCTCGAGGCGAAGGCGTCGTAAGGAACGCGGAACCTCCGGAGAGCACCGTTGTCGGTGCTCGAGAGGTGTGAAGCGCCATGGCGTTCTATGCATCGCGCCGCAAGCTGCGGCCCAAAGAGCATGACGAGACGGGCGGTGAGCTCAACATCATCCCGTACCTCGACATCATGATGAACCTCATCATGTTCATGCTGCTGTCGATCACGGGCTTCGCGATGCTGGGCATCATCAACGTCACCGCGCCCAGCTACGGCGGCGCGCCGGCACAGCAGCAGAACCCGAGCGACAAGCCGCCGCTCACGCTCACCGTGGCCATCAGCGACAAGCCCGGAGCGCAGGGCGGCTTCATCCTCGCGGCCACGGGCGCGGTGCTGCCGGGCCTCAACACCAACGGGCCCACCATTCCCAAGAAGGGTGACGACTTCGACTACGCGGCGCTCACGGCCAAGATGAAGGAGATCAAGGCCGCGTTCCCGAACGAGACCAAGCTCATCATCTCGGCCGACGCCACGGTGGAGTACTCGGTGCTGGTGCACACCATGGACGCCACGCGCGAGACCGCCGATCACCAGAAGCTCTTCTTCGACGTCACGCTGGCGCAGATGTAGCGCGCGGATCTCTTGCTATGGCGAAGCCTCAAGCCCCAGCCGTCGAAGCGCCCGCCCTCACCGAGGACGAGATCCGGCGCATGCAGTTCAAGAAGGCCCTCCGTCGCAAGCGCCGCAAGGACCGCGACACCGAGGGCGAGATCCACGACCTGAACATCTACCCGATGCTCGACATGATGACGATCATCCTCGTCTTCTTGCTCAAGAGCTATTCGGCGAGCTCGGTCACCCTCGACGGCGTGGACAACCTCACGCCGCCCACTTCTTCGAGCACCACGAATCCCAAAGAGACCGTGGCGCTGACCATCTCGCGGCACCACGTGCTCATCGACAACAAGCCGGTGCTCTCGTTCCGCGACGACTTCAAGATCGACGCGGCCGACAAGCCCGACGGCGCCAACGGCATGCTCATCGCGCCGCTGAAGACCGCGCTCGATGACAAGGTGAAGCGCCTCAAGCACCTCGAGGAGCTGAACCCGGAGACGATGGCCTTCCAGGGCGAGCTCTCGGTGATTGCCGACCAGCACGTGCCGTATCGCCTGCTGATGGAAGTGCTCTACACGGCGGGCCAGGCCGAGCTCTCCAACTACCGCTTCGTGATCATCCAGGGCGAGAGCGGCGGGCCGCCACCGCCGAGTCCGGGCGGCTGAGCCACGCGCCAGCGCAACCACGAAGGCTGGCTCCCCTCGGGCGCCGGCCTTTTCATTTTCTGGAACCCGCTGCGCCGTCGCGTGTCGAAGTGGGCATGGCCTACTTCGCGCGCTGGAAGCTGCGACCGCCGGAGCCGAGCGGAGGGCAGAGCGAGCTGAACGTCGTCCCGTACCTCGACATCATGATGAACCTCATCATGTTCATGCTGCTCTCGGTGACGGGCTTCGTGGCGCTGGGCATCATTCCGGTGAGCGCGATCCGGCCGCGGCCGCCAGCGTCCTCGCCGCAACCGACGCCGCGTGCGATCTCCGTGACCATCTCCGAGCACGACGGGTTTCTGGTCGATGCGCCGGTGGTGACCGCGAGCATTGCCAAGCGCGGCGACGCGTACGACTTCGCGGCGCTCCGCGCCAAGCTGGTCGAGCTCAAGGCCGCGCTGCCGGGCGAGACGCGGGTGGTCGTCGCTGCGGATCCGGCCGTGGAGTACGCGGTGCTGGTGCACACGCTCGACGCCGCCCGCGAGACCGCCGACCACCAGCCGCTCTTCTTCGACGTGGCACTCGCGCAGCGCTGATCCCCGGCTACATCGACGCCGGGCTGTGCCGCGAGGTCCGCGACTCGCGCGCCGCCGCACAATCGGAGCAGCGGAGCGAGTAGGGAACGGCCATCAGCCGCTCCATGGGGATCTCCAGCTCGCAGTCCACGCAGACGCCGTAGTTGCCGGTGTCGATGCGGTTCAGGGCGGCGTCCACCATCTCCAGCTCGCGCTGGTGCGAGTCGTGGATGGTGGTGAGCGTGTACTCCGCCTGCGCGACCTGGGCCGTCTCTTCGTACTCGGGGTCGCGATCGGCGGCCTTGAGGGCGTCGAGCTCCGTGGTCATGCCGCGCTGGGTGGCCGAGAGCGCCTGCCGCCGGTCCTCGAGCATCTTGCGGATGACCTTCAAGTCGTCGCGTCGAGTCATGGGTCACCTCGCAGAAAAGAAACACCGCGGCGCCGTCGGGGCAGTGCGGGCGCCCTTCGACGCCACACCCGCCCATCGCCCGTTGCTCCGGGCCCCGCTCGCGTCCCGACGGCGCGCGGTTGACCAAAGCTAGGGACGGTCCCGACCGGCGTCAGACCGGCCGTGACGCCGGGCAGCGAGCGGGGGTCAAAGCGCTCGCCTGCTTGCTCGCTTCCCGAGCAGCCGATCACCGCACACGCGCGAAAAAAGAGCGCCGCAGGAAAAGCCGTGCCCCCAAGAAACCGGGGCTACTCGTTCTTGAGGATGATGGCCTCGACGAGGTTCGCGACCGTCTCGCAACCGTCGACATTGTCCTCGAGGATCTCGAAGAGCTCTTTCCACTTGATGAGCTCCACGGCGTTCTGCTCGTCGGCGAACAGCGTCCCGATGGCGCCGCGCATCACCTTGTCGCCTTCGTTCTCCAGGCGATTCACCTCGACCACCGGCGCCAGGACGGCCTCCTTGTCCTTGCCGGTGCGCAGCGCGCGCACGCACTTCACGATCTCCGCGCTGGCCTTCTCCAGGATCTCGCCCAGCTGCCGGGCCTCGGGCTTGATGGCCTTCACCCGGTAGAGCACCAGGCGGTGCGCGGCGGCGTCTGCGCCGTCGACCAGGTCGTCGAGCTCGGCGAGCAGCTGCACGATCTCGTCGCGGCCGATGGGAAAGTTGGTGCCCTTCTGCAGCATGGCCAGCGCCTCGTGGTTGGCGTCGTCGCCTGCCTGCTCCACGGCCTCCAGCTTGGGCAAGAGCTCGGCCGACCGCTCGGGGTGCGCCAGGAGCTGGTTGAGCAGGCCCGCGGCCTCCACCGCGTAGGTGGCGATTCGCTCGAAGCGCTCGAAGAGCTGCTGCTGCTTGGGCATCAAGCGGAACACGGCGGGGGCTCCTTGTGTCTGTACGGGGCGCGGCGCGGCGTCGAATACCACGCTCGGCCCGGGTTGGATACGCCGGGCTTGTGCTACAAGGCCGCCTTTGCTGGACACGGGTTTTCCATGAGCGAGACCACTCCCCAGGTGACGGTGATCGGCGGCGGGCTGGCCGGTTCCGAGTGCGCCTGGCAGCTTGCCGAGCGCGGCATCCAGGTCGAGCTGCGGGAGATGAAGCCGCACAAGCGCTCGCCGGCCCACAAGGCCGACACGCTCGCGGAGCTGGTCTGCTCCAACTCGCTGCGCAGCGACAACATCGAGAACGCCGTGGGCTTGCTGCACGCGGAGCTTCGGCGGCTGGGCTCGGTGATCCTCGGCTCGGCCGACGCCACCCGCGTGCCCGCCGGCGACGCGCTCGCGGTGGATCGCGACAAGTTTTCCGCCATGGTCACCGAGCGCGTGAAGCAGCACCCGCGCATTCGCGTCATCGATCAGGAAGTGACCGCGCTGCCGACGACGGGAATCACGGTCGTGGCGACCGGGCCGCTCACCAGTGACGCGCTGGCGCAGGCGATCTCGGAGGCGGCGGGCGAGCGGCTCTACTTCTACGACGCCATCGCGCCCATCGTGCAGGCCGACACCATCGACATGGAGATCGCGTTCTCGGCCTCGCGCTACGGCAAGGGCGAGGGCGCGGACTACCTGAACCTCCCGATGACGGAGGCGCAGTACAAGGCGTTCGTGGAGGCGGTGCTCGCGGGCGAGAAGGTGAAGCCGCATGGCTTCGAAGAGCCGAAGTACTTCGAGGGCTGTCTGCCGATTGAGGTGATGGCCGAGCGTGGTCCGCAGACGCTCAGCTTCGGGCCGATGAAGCCGGTGGGCCTCGTCGATCCGCGCAAGCCGAACGAGAAGTTCGCGGCGGTGGTGCAGCTCCGTCGCGAGGACGCCGCGGGCAGCACGTACAACATGGTGGGCTTCCAGACGCGCCTCACCTGGCCGGAGCAGAAGCGCATCTTCCGCGCCTTCGTGCCCGGCTTGCAGAACGCCGAGTTCGCGCGGCTGGGTCAGGTGCATCGCAACACCTTCATCGACGCGCCGCGCCTGCTCGCGCCAGATCTCTCGCTGCGTGGCCGCGAGCACCTCTTCTTCGCCGGGCAGATCACCGGCGTCGAGGGCTATGTCGAGAGCTGCGCGTGCGGCTACCTGGTGGCGCTGGCGGTGTTGGCGCGGCTCGCGGGCAAGCCGTTCGTGGCGCCGCCGGCGACGACGGCCCTCGGCTCGCTCTACCGCCACGTGACCGGCGAGGCGCACCCGCCGGGCTACGACTACCAGCCGACCAACGTCATCTTCGGCCTATTTCCGCCGCTCGAGGGTCGCGTGAAGAAGCACGATCGCAAGACGAAGATGGTGGAGCGCGCCCAGCGCGATCTCGAGCCCTGGGCCGTGCACGCGGCGCGGCAGGAGGTGCGCCCGTGAAGCGCGCGCTGGTGCTGGCTCTCTTCGCGCTCGCGGCATGCCAGAAGGGCGGCACGGCGCGCGACAACGATCCGCGCAAGACCTACGGCGTGCGCATCGCCGACGACGGCGAGGTCGCGCGCGTCACCACCTCGCCCGACGGCAAGTACGTCGCGTTTCTCGGCCAGGTGGAGCGGCCCAAGGAGCTCGGCGTTCCGGAAGGCATCCTCGTCGGCTTGCTCGAGCTCGTGCCCGCGGACGGCAGCGGCCCGGCGCGCCAGCTCCTCGGCGGGGTGACGAACCTGGAGGGGTCGTTCGCGTTCTCCAGCGACGGCGCGGTGCTCGCGGCCATCAAGAGCTTTCGCTTCGCGAGCCACAGCGGCACGCTCGAGACGGTGAAGGTCGCGGGCGGCGAGCCGGTGCACCTCGCGGACGACTGCTCGGGCTTCGCGTTCTCGGCCGACGCCAAGCACCTCGCGTGGGTGTGCACCTCGGGCGGCTTCCTCGGAAACGCCGACGGCTCCGACGCGCGCAAGGTGACCGACGGCGCGGCGACGGTGGACTTCTCGCGCGACAGCACCAAGCTCCTCGTGCGCCGACTCGCGAGCGCGGGCGGCGATCTGCTCCTCGTCGACGTGGCCGGCAAAGGCGCCGACCGCACCATCGCCAAGAACGTGGGCGACTACGCGTTCTCGCCCGACGGCGCCGACGTGGCCTTCACCATGCACTCCGCCGATCCGCGCGGCGGCTGGGAGCTCAAGCTCACCTCGACCAAGGGCGGCGACATCCGCGCGCTCGGCGAGGCTGTGTCCAGCTTCCGCTTCTCGCCCGATGGAAAGTGGCTCGCGTACATCGGCGGCGTGACGCCGTCGAAGCCGTTCGGCGATCTCTTCGTCGCGCCCAGCACCGGCGGCGCGGGCACCAAGGTCGGCGAGCGCGTGGAGGAATACGACTTCGCGCCGAACAGCAAGGCCGTGGCCTACCTCGCCAAGTACAACGACAACGCGCGGTCCGGGACGATGATGCTGCAGACGCTGCCGCCCTCGACGCCCGCGCAGACGCTGCACAAGCCGGTGAAGAGCTTCGTCTGGTCGCCGGAGGGCGGCTACCTCGCGTACAGCGTGTTCCAGGTGAAGGACGCCTCGCTCGATCTCGATCTGCTCAAGCTCAGCGATCTGAAGCCGGGCGCCGCGCTGGCCGACGGCGGCACCAACTGGGCCGAGGGCTCGCGCGAGGTCGCCAACGGCGCGTACGGCTACCTCTTCGCCGGTGAGGACAAGCTCATCTACCGCACCGAGTGCATCATGGAGGGCCGCGCCTGCGACCTCTACGTGCTGCCCACCGATCACGCGGCGATGCCGGGGCGACTCACCGGCGGCGTCTGGCGCTTCAGCATCTCCAAGGACGGCTCGCGGATGCTGATTACCTACCCGCGAGTCGATTCCGAGACCGTCGCAGATCTGGGCGTGATGAACCTCTCGGGCTATGGCGGCGCGGTGGGCGTCGATCACTCGGTGGAGCTCGGCGCCCAGTTCCTCGACGCGCACGGCGGCCGTGAGGCGTATGGCGTCATCGACAAGCGGCGCCGCGGCGTCTACGTGGCCAAGAGCCCGCTGCCCGAGCCGGGACAGCTGCCGCCGTCGCTCGAGCCGCCCGGCTTCAAGGCGACCTACCAGCCGTCGACGCCGCCGCAGCAGCCCCAGAAGACCGCGGGCGCGCACTGAACTTTCGTCCGCGCGCCGTCGGCCTATGATCGGATCGTGCGCCCCGATGACGCCCAGAAGCTGGCCCAGTTCGAGAGCTACCTCGCGCAGGAGAAGCGCCGCTCGGCGCACACGGTCCGCGCCTACGTGAACGACGTGACGCAGCTCCTCGATTTTCTCGAGGCGCGAAAGCGTCCGCTGGAGACGCTCGACCTGCCCGCGCTCCGCGGCTTCCTGGTGGTGCGCGGCGAAGATGCGGCCACGAGTCGCGCGCGCAAGCTGTCCGCGCTGCGCACCTTCCTGGGCTTTCTGCGGCGCACGGGGAAAATCGCCAAGAACGCGGCCGACGATGTGCTGAGCCCCAAGCTCCCGAAGAGTCTTCCGAAGGCGCTTCCCGAAGCCGAGGCCGCCAAGCTCATGGACGCGCCGAGCGAAAGGTCCGCGCTCGGGCTGCGCGACCGGGCCATGCTGGAGCTGCTCTACGGCGGTGGGCTGCGCGTCGCCGAGCTCGTGGGCCTCGATCTGGGCGACTACGATGCGGGCGCGCGTGAAGTCCGCGTGGTGGGCAAGGGCAGCAAGGAGCGCGTCGTGCCCGTGACCGAGCAGGCGCGCGTGGCGCTCGCGGCGTATCTGCTGCGGCGCCTCGAGCTCGTTCCGAAGAAGAAGTCCGCATCGAGTGCGCTCTTCTTGAACAACCGCGGCGGACGCCTGACGGCGAGGACGATCGCGCGGCACCTCGAGAAGTACGCGCTGCAGGAGGCGCTGCCGCGCCACGTGAGCCCGCACGCGCTGCGCCACTCGTTCGCGACCCACCTGCTCAATGGCGGCGCCGACCTGCGCGCGATTCAAGAGCTGCTCGGCCACGCGTCGGTGTCGACGACGCAGCGCTACACCGCGGTGAGCTGGGAGCGCCTCCAGGACGTGTACCGCAAGGCGCACCCCAAGGCGTGAGCGCGCGTGGGTGATAAGGTGTCGGCGATGTGGCGTTCACTCCTCGCGGTCGCGGTGGTGCTCTCGCTCGCGGCCTGCGGCCCCGACGACAGCCTGCCGCCGAGCGTGCCGCCGATCGTGCTGCCCGTCGTCGATGGCGGGCCGGATGCAGGTCCCGTCGATGGGGGCGCGGGCTTCCTGGCCCAGTGCGCCGACGCGGGTTGCGGCGCGGGAACGTGCGAGCCGCTCGCAGATGCCGGCGTGGCCTGCGGCGTGAAGTGCGGGAAGAGCTGCGGCACGCTCTGCGACGAGAGCCGCTGCGACGATCCGAACTCAGGCTGGGGCCGGGTCTTCTGCGGCCCGCTCCCCGACGGCGGCCTCGCGTGGACCTCGAGCCCCGACTGCGACGACGGCAACGACTGCACCGACTCCGACGTCTGCACCAACGGCACGTGCAAGGGCATGAGCTCGCCCACCAGCACGGGCTGCGACGACAACAACGTCTGCACCACCGGCGATCACTGCGACGGCAACGGCGGCTGCACCGGCACGCCTGCGAACGACGATCAGGATCGCTTCTACGACTCGGGCGCCGTGACCTACGCCTACGCCGCGCCTGGCGGCTGGAGCTTCTCGGGCTGGGACAGCGGCACGAAGATCTACGCGAGCGCGCCCGGCGGCCAGCCCATCTATCTGCTCTTCGACAACAGCGCGGTGGACCGAATCCTCTCCTTCTCCACCAGTCAGAGCAGCTACGCATCGAACGCCACGCCTGACCAGGTGGGCACCGGCTACTCCACGCAGAAGCCGGGAACGATCGAGCTCAAGGTCGCGAGCTACACCTGCGGCGCCGTGAGCGGGAGCTGCGGGACCATCGGCGGGAGCAGCGCCGCGCGGCACTACTTCTACACGGCAGGCAACGGCTCACCGCCCGCGGGCAGCGGAGCGGGCTCGGGCATCTTCGTCTGTCCGCCTTGACGGCGCCCGGGTAGAACCCAGGTTATTCATTCGTCCGGGAACAGGGGCAGCACCATGTCCATGCACGCCACCACCATCCTCGCGGTGCGGAAGGCCGGCAAGGTCATCATCGCGGGCGACGGCCAGGTCACCCTCGACAAGATCGTGCTCAAGGCCAACGCGAAAAAAGTGAGGAGATTGGGCGACGGCTCCGTCATCGCCGGGTTCGCGGGCAGCACCGCCGATGCGTTCACGTTGTTCGAGCGCTTCGAGCTCAAGCTCGGCGAGCACCGCAAGAACCTCGCGCGCGCGTGCGTGGAGCTCGGCAAGGACTGGCGCACCGACCGCTATCTGCGAAAGCTCGAGGCCATGCTCCTCGTGGCCGACAAGGAGCGCACCTTCCTGCTCAGCGGCACCGGCGATGTGGTCGAGCCCGACGAGGGCGCCATCGCCATCGGCTCGGGTGGGCCGTACGCGTACGCCGCGGCGCGCGCCCTGCTGAAGCACTCGCAGCTCGACGCCCGACAGATCGCCGAAGAGGCGCTGAACATCGCCGCCGACGTGTGCATCTACACCAACCGGAATCTCGTCTTCGAGGAGCTCTGAGATGGCCAGCTCGCTCACGCCTCGCGAAATCGTCTCCGAGCTCGACCGCTACATCGTGGGGCAGCGCGCCGCCAAGCGCGCCGTGGCCATCGCGCTGCGCAACCGCTGGCGCCGCCAGCACGCGCCGCCCGAGCTCCGCGACGAGATCACGCCGAAGAACATCATCATGATTGGCCCTACCGGCGTGGGAAAGACGGAGATCGCGAGACGCCTGGCCAAGATGGCGGGCGCGCCTTTCGTGAAGGTCGAGGCGAGCAAGTTCACCGAGGTCGGTTACGTGGGCCGCGACGTGGACTCCATGGTGCGCGACCTCGTCGAGAACGCGATTCAGCTCGTGCGCAGCGAAGAGACCGAGAAGGTGAAGACCCGCGCGCGCGACGCTGCCGAGGATCGCCTGCTCGACATCCTCTCCGGCGGCGGCGGCTCGTTCTTCCGGCAGCAGGGCGAGAGCAAGGACCGGCTGCGCGAGCGGCTGCGCGCGGGCACGCTCGACGACGAGCTCGTGGAGATCGATGTCGCCGAGAACGCGTTCCCGGTGATGCGCGGCTTCACGCCTGGCGGCATGGAGGAGATCAACCTCCAGGATCTCTTCGGCAACTTGCCCTTCGGGCTCGGCAAGAAGACCAAGAAGCGAAAAGTCCGTGTTCAGGAAGCGCTCGAGATCCTCCAGCAGGAAGAGGCCGGCCGGCTCGTCGACATGGATCGTGTGCAACGCGACGCCTGCAAGCGCGCGGAGCAGAGCGGCATCATCTTCATCGACGAGATCGACAAGATCGCTGGGCGCGAGGGCGGCCACGGCCCCGATGTCTCGCGCGAGGGCGTGCAGCGCGACATCTTGCCCATCGTCGAGGGCAGCACCGTCACCACCAAGTACGGCCCGGTGAAGACGGATCACGTGCTCTTCATCGCTGCTGGCGCATTTCACGTCTCGAAGCCGAGCGACCTGATCCCCGAGCTGCAGGGTCGCTTCCCCATTCGCGTGGAGCTCGAGCCGCTTGGCCAGGCGGATCTCGTGCGCATCCTCACCGAGCCGCAGAACTCGCTCATTCGACAGTACTCGGCGCTGCTCGCGGCGGAAGGCGTGACGCTGACCGTCGACGAAGGCGCGATCGCAGAGATCGCGCGCATCGCGCAGTCGGTGAACGAGCGCGCGCAGAACATCGGCGCGCGGCGTTTGCACACGGTGCTGGAGAAGCTGCTCGACGAGCTCAGCTTCGGCGCCACCGAGCTACCGGAGAAGAGCTTCAAGATCGACGCGGCCTACGTGAAGAAGCAGCTCGACGAGGTCCTCAAGGACGAGGATCTGTCGAAGTACATTCTCTAGTCCGCACTGCGGAGGGGACATGGCTTCGAAGGGAACCGCGCTCGTCACGGGCGCGTCGGGCGGCATTGGCGCGGACCTCGCGCGCGAATTGGCTCGGAGCGGCTTCGATCTCATCCTCGTCGCGCGCAGCGAGGGCAAGCTCGAGGACCTCGGCGAGGAGCTCGCCAAGGCGCACGGCATTTCCTTCCATGTGCTGACTTCGGATTTGGCCGCGCCTGATGCCGCGAAGAAGCTCGTCGACGAGCTCGCGTCGCGCAAGCTGCAGGTCGACGTGCTCGTGAACAACGCGGGCTACGCGCTCTTCGGCGCCTTCACCGAGACAGACGCGGTCGACGAAGCGAAGATGATCCAGCTCAACATCATGGCCCTCACGCAGCTCTCGAAGCTGCTCTTGCCGGGCATGGTCGAGCGGAAAAGCGGGCGAATCATGAACGTGGCGTCGACGGCCGCGTTCCAGCCCGGGCCGCTCATGGCCGTGCACTACGCGACCAAGGCCTACGTGCTCAGCTTCAGCGAGGCCATCGCCGAGGAGCTTCGCGGGAGCGGCGTCAGCGTCACCGCGCTCTGCCCCGGCCCGACGAAGTCCGGCTTCCAGGCGCGCGCGAAGATGGAGGAATCCAAGCTCGTGAAGGGCAAGGCCATCATGGATTCCGCGACCGTCGCGCGCGCCGGCGTCGAGGGCTTGCTCGCTGGCAAGGCCGTCGTCATTCCTGGCGCGAAGAACTACTGGCTTGCGCAGTCCGTTCGGTTCATGCCCCGCAGCGTCGTGGTGCGCGCGGTGAAGCAAGCGCAGGAGCGGGAAGGGCATTGAGCCCAGGCGCGGCCCGTGGGCCGTGGGTTCTTCGGAGCTGGTCCGACTGGTCTGTGCGGATTCCCGGATCTGGGCGTACCAGTTGGCTGACCGGCGACGGCTTCGCGATTAGAGTGCTCGCCAGAACCGGGAGCACGCGATGACGCACAATGAAGAGCTGAAGGAGCGGGCCGGCAAGGTCCTCTTGGGCAACTACAAGCAGGCGCCGTACGCCATCGTCCGCGGCGAGGGCTGCGAGCTCTTCGACGCCGACGGCAAGCGCTTCCTCGACATGTTCGGCGGCATCGCTACCGTCTCGCTCGGCCACAACCACCCCAGGGTCGTCGCCGCGCTCGAGAAGCAGGCGCACCTGCTCTGGCACATCTCCAACGGCTACTACATCGAGCCCCAGATCCAGCTCGCCGAGCGGCTCACGCGCGCCTCCGGCCTGCAGCGCGCGTTCTTCTGCAACTCGGGCGGCGAGGCCAACGAGGCCGCGCTCAAGCTCGCGCGTCGCTACTTCCACGAGGTGAAGAAGGAAGACCGCTACGAGATCATCTGCTTCGAGAACAGCTTCCACGGCCGCACGCTCGCGACCACGGCCGCGACGGGGCAGACCAAGTACCAGAAGGGCTACGAGCCGCTGCCCCAGGGCTTCTCGCACGTGCCGTTCGGGGATTTGGCAGCGGTCGAGAAGGCGATTGGACCGAAGACCGCCGCGATCTGGGTCGAGCCGATCCAGGGCGAGGGCGGGGTGAAGGTCCCGCAGAAGGGCTTCCTCTCCGCGCTGCGCAAGCTCTGCGACAAGCACGGCCTGTTGCTGCTGCTCGACGAGGTGCAGACCGGCATGGGCCGCACCGGTCGCTGGTTCGGCTTCCAGCACGAGGACGCGCGGCCGGATGTGATGACCCTCGCCAAGGCCATCGGCAACGGCATCCCGCTCGGCGCCATGCTCTGCACCGACGAGGCCGCCAAGGCCCTCACGCCCGGCGCGCACGGCTCCACGTTCGGCGGAAATCCGCTCGCGACCGCCGTCGGCGTGGCGGTCTTCGACGTGATGGAGCAAGAGAAGCTCGTGGAGCGCTGCGCGGAGCTCGGCCCCAAGCTGCAGGCCATGCTGCGCAAGCACCTCGAGCCGCTCGGCGAGGTGGTGAAGGAGGTCCGCGGAATGGGCTTGCTCATCGGCGTGGAGCTCGGCATCGAGAGCGCGGGCGTGGTCACCCGCGCGCGCGAGCAGGGCGTGCTCTTCAATGCCGGCGCGGAGAAGGTCGTCCGCATCGCTCCGGCCTTCACGATCAGCGAGGCCCAGCTCGAGCAGGCCTGCCGCGTGCTCGCCTCCGCCATTGCCGAGGAGCTGAAAGCTCGCCAAGCCTCGTAAACGTCACGTGGTGAACATGGAGGGCCTGGGATCGCGGAGGTTTTCAACCCGTTCCCAATTGAGCGTTTCGATGCCCATCCAGCAGGTTGCGAGTTCGCGCCCGCTTGCTAGCATCGGGAACTGCGCGCCTCCGACGCACTGCGGCGCGGGGGACAGCTCGACGCTTTGAGTGACGGAAAGACCATCGCCGGCAAGCCGGGACACACGGAAGTCACCGTTCCGTCCGGGCTGGACCTGGCCAAGCTGCGGCTCTCGCTCGACGAGGGCATGGTCGTGGCGCGCGCCGCCAAGGGCGTGAGCCTGTCCGAGCTCGCCAGGCCGCTCGGCGCCCGGGCCGACGAGATCCTCGGCTCGCTCCTGGCCAAGGGGCTCTTGCTCGAGAAGGGCAACGACGCGGCGCTCGCCGAGCAGGTGGAGCTCACCCTCGAGCGCAAGAAGGAGATCCTCGCGCTCGAGGCCAAGCTCGGGTCGACGAACCCCTTCGAGCTCCTGGGTGTGGGGAACGGCAGCTCCGTCGAGGTCTGCAAGAACGCCTACTACGACCTCTCCATGCGGCTGCACCCGGACCGCTACTACGGCAAGGAGCTGGGCTCGTTCCGGGCGCGCATCGACAAGATCTTCCGAAAGCTCACCGAGGCGCAGGTCACGCTCACCGATCGCGAGAAGCGCGCGGACTTCGAGAAGGCGAACCCCGCGCTCTTCCGCGCCGCCGTCGCGCCCTCGGTGCACGACAACCTCCGCGCCGACGATCGCGCCCGCCGCATCGCCCGGCACCCCTACCTCGCCAAGCACGCCCGACAAGCCGAGCTCCTCTCCCGCGCGCGCAAGGAGCTGGAGGGCAGCCACCCGGCGCAGGCCATGCTCGACCTGGAGCAGCTCCTCAAGCTCGATCCCAACAACGCCGAGGCCAAGAAGATGCTCGTGGAGGCCACCGCCAAGAAGGACAAGTTCCGCGGCATGGCGGCCTTCGACGAGGCGCTCAAGCTGGCCAGCGTGGGCGACATGACCAACGCGGTGCTCCGCCTCACCGAGGCCCTGGAGAAGGCGCCCACCTTGAACGTGGCCGTGAAGGGCTACGAGTTCTCCTGCCGCGAGGGCGACTGGAAGAACGCGCGCCAGTTTGGCCAGAAGTGGGTGGAGTTCGAGCCCCGGTCGTCGAAGGCGCACCTCTCCCTGGCGGAGGCCATGGAGCGCGTGGGTTTGCAGAAGAACGCCAAGCGCGAAGCTGAAGAGGCCCTGAAGCTCGATCCCGACAACAAGGCAGCCAAGGCCCTGGTCGCCAAGCTGCGGTGGGCTTGAAGCCATTTCCGGGCCATACTGAGGAATTACAGGGGCAGCGGCGACACACACCCAGGACTGGCAGCGTGAAAGGGCGCCCATGGGGGATTCTGGACCGGTGATTGGCATCGACCTCGGCACCACGAACAGCGTGGTGGCCACGGTCGAGCGCGGGGTTGCCAAGTGCATCCCCAGCCGCCAGGGCGGGAACCTGACCCCGTCGGTGGTGGCCATTGCCAAGAACGGGAAGCGTCTGGTGGGCGCGCTCGCCAAGCGCCAGGCGGTGACCAACCCCGAGGGCACCGTCGTCGCGCTCAAGCGCTTCATGGGGCGCAAGTGGAGCGATCCCAAGGTCCAGGACGGCCGGGTCAAGTACCAGTACACGCTGGCTGCCGGTGAGCACGACGACCTCCGCGTGGTGCTGCCCGACAAGCAGTACGCGCCGCCGGAGCTCTCCGCGCTGGTGCTCGCCGAGCTCAAGGCCGACGCCGACGCCTACTTCTCGAAGCCCGTGAGCCGCGCGGTGATCACCGTGCCCGCGTACTTCAACGACGGGCAGCGCCAGGCGACCAAAGACGCGGGCGTCATTGCCGGGCTCGACGTGCTGCGCATCATCAACGAGCCCACCGCGGCCGCGCTGGCGTACGGCTACGGCAAGCAGGTCGCGGGCAAGGTGGCCGTCTTCGACCTCGGCGGCGGCACCTTCGACATCTCCGTGCTGGAGATCAACCGCGGCGTCTTCGAGGTGAAGAGCACCGGCGGCGACACGCTGCTCGGCGGCGAGGATTTCGACAACCGCATCATCGAGTGGCTCGTCTTCACCTTCGCCAAGGAGTTCAACGTCGACCTGCGCCAGGAGCGCATGGCCATGCAGCGTCTGCGCGACGCCGCCGAGAAGGCCAAGTGCGAGCTCTCCACGGTGAAGGAGACGCAGATCTCGTTGCCGTTCCTCTACACGCCCAAGGGCGGCGGACAGGCCTTGCACCTGCAGCGCAGCCTCACCCGCGACAAGCTCGAGGAGCTCACCGCGGACCTGGTGGAGCGCTGCATCCGCCACTGCGAGCAGACCCTGGGCGAGGCCAAGGTGAAGCCCAGCGAGCTCAAGGAAGTGCTGCTCGTCGGCGGCATGACCCGCATGCCGCGCGTGCAGGACGCCGTGCGGCGCTTCTTCGGCAAGGAGCCGTCGAAGGGCGTGCACCCGGACGAGGTGGTCGCGCTCGGAGCCGCGGTTCAGGCTGCGGCGCTCACCCAGGCCGAGAGCGACGTGCTCTTGCTCGACGTGACGCCGCAGTCGCTGGGCGTGGCGGTCGCGGGCGGCTACACCCGCGTGCTCATCCCCAAGAACACCACCGTGCCCACCTCGGTGACCGAGGAGTTCGCCACCAGCAAGGACGGCCAGACGGTGGTGAAGATTATCGTCCTGCAGGGCGAGGATCAGCTCGCGAGCAAGAACGAGATCCTGGGCGAGTTCATCCTCACCGGGCTGCGGCCGGCCTCGCGCGGCGCGGTGACCATCGAGGTGGCCTTCGACATCTCCGCGGAAGGCATCGTCAGCGTGTCCGGCAAGGACCGCGAGACGGGCCAGAAGCAGAGCATCACCGTTTCCGCCTCGGGTGGCCTCACCCCCGACGAGCTGCAGAAGATCCTCGCGGAGCACGCGCCCATCACCCCCGACCACGAGCCGGCGCTGCCCCAGGCCGTCTCGGCCGACCCGGCGCTCTCGGGCCTGCGCGACCGCGTGAACGGCTTGATCAAGGACCTGGAGGATCTCATCCCCCAGGCCAAGCACGCGCTGGAGAAGAGCCAGTTCGGCGCGGACGCGTTACAGAAGGCGGAGCGCGCGGTGGCGCGTGGCAAGGGCGCGGTGGGCGGCTCCGACATCGAGGCCTTGAACGCGGTGGTGCAGGAGCTGGAGCGCACCACCAACCTCTTCCGCGGGTTGGCCAAGAGCCGAACCGCGGGCAACGGCTGAAGGGAAACCGCGGGCGCAACGGCGCTCGCTGAGGCGGCATGAGCGCGCGGGTGAAGGAGCTCCTCGAGGCGGCGACTGTCCTGGCGGGGGCCGGCGACAGATCGGGTGCCTTGCGTCTGGTGAACGAGGCCCTGCGCCTCTCGCCGGAGGACGCGCGCGGCAAGCAGCTCCGCGAGGAGCTCTCCACCGCTCCGGGCCAGGCGCCCACGCCGTTCGCGCCGCCGCCGGCCGACCTCTTCGCCGACGCGCGTCCCAAGCAGACCAACAACCCCTTCGCGCGGCCCGCCGTACCGCCCGCCACCCAGGCCGCGCCCGCCGCCACGCCGCCGAATCAGGAGGTGGGCGCAGTCCCCGCGGCGGCCCAGGCGCTCGGCGACCTGCTCTCGGGGGCCATGCGCAGCCTGGGGGCGAACCCCGCGCTGGATCTCCCGAGCGGGCGCGGCGCGACCAGCACGGATCCGTACGCACAGCGGCCGCCGTCGTCACCCAACCCGCTGGACGCGGCGCCCTCGGGTGGAACGCTGATGTTCGCGCAGCGTCCGCCGAGCACGCCCGCCGCCCCCGCTTCGCCCAACCC